>JAJQCI010000036.1 GCA_021202835.1 Clostridiales bacterium
ATTATGAAAACCGCCTTATAATGGCTGAAATTTGCCATTATTTTTCCAGATTTTATGGCAATATAAATAAATATAATCGGTTCCAAGGCGCTTTGGCCCTTTTTTGTAAAAATTGACCAATAAAACAAAACGCCGTCTTTTTATAATAAGCCATGGCTTTAATATAAAAAGGCGGCGTCTGTATGTATAAATATGAATCATTAAAATAAATCTTAACCCTTCTCAGCTCATTTTAATTATAAAGTCAAACAGCTTATAATAATTAATAAGCAGACAGCCGTGAAGCAGCAGAGCAAGGGTGAATATAAAATAAAACTTAGGCTTTTTCGTTTTGTGTCTGAAAGCAAGCATACCCAGAAAGCCTCCTGCGCCTCCTCCGAAAAAGGCAAGCTTAAAAAGGTTGGCCTCCGGTATTCTCCATTTATTGTGAACTGCCTTCGACTTGTCTATTCCCATTGCCGCAAAAAGAACAATGTTAATAACAGCATAATATATAAGTATCATAGTTTTCATTTATCTCACTATATTTCTCCAGTCAAGGTCGCCTCTGTCGAGAGCCAAAAGGAGCACCTCAGCCGTAGCAAGGTTTGTAGCCGCCGGGATATTATGCATATCACAAAGCCTTAAAGCGCTGTGAATATCCGGCTCGTAGTTTTTCGGCGCAACCGGGTCACGAAGGAATATAACCATATCTATGTCGTTGCTTGAAATCTGGGCGGCAAGCTGTTCCTCCCCTCCCAAATGGCCGGCCAAATATTTATTCACAGGCAGGTTTGCGGTTTCCTCAATAAGCGTACCTGTTGTTCCTGTTGCAAAAAGAGTATGCTTACAGAGAATATGCCTGTAGGCTATACACAAATTTTCCATCAAAATTTTTTTGTTGTCGTGTGCTACTAATGCGATGTTCAATTTAATCACCCCTCAAACATTGATTTTTGTTTATTCATCCCCACATTAATTACCAGCCCTATGCCAATCATATTTACCCACAGGGAGCTGCCCCCGTAGCTGACAAAGGGAAGCGGCTTACCGGTATTCGGCAAGACTCCCGTTGCCACGCCTATGTTGACAAAGGCTTGGAAAGCTATCATGCCTGCAACCCCACAGGAGATCAGCCTTCCCAAATTGTCGGCGGCGCCAATCCCGATAAAAATACACTTGGAGATTATCGAAAAAAGCAGGATTAAAACGCCCATACAGCCTAAAAACCCGAATTCCTCCCCTATTACGGAAAAAATAAAGTCGTTGTGACTTTCGGGAAGATAGTTAAGCTGGTTTATTGTTCCGTTATATAAACCCTTACCTCTAAGGCCGCCGGAGCCTATGGCCCAGATGGAATTTTTTGTCTGATATAATGTGGGATCCGTGCTTGCCGTGTCTGTTGAAAGAAAGGCCACAAGCCTGCTGATCTGGTATGAGTCGAGAAACTTGCTTAAAATAATGTGTTCCTCACTCATTATATCTATAAACAAAATAATTCCCACGGGTATAATAACCCCTAAGCATATAAGGATATAGGTTTTGTTAAGACCTCCGCAGAAAACCATAATAAGGGCTATAGCCAAAATAACCATACTGGCGGAAAGGGAGGGCTGAACCTTTATTAAAACAAAGGGCACTGCCGTCAAAACGGCGACGGAACACAGTACACTTATATTATCAATCTTTTCCCTTGATTTGTCAATAAATTTTGCTAAACAAATTATAATAAAAATTTTGGCAAACTCTGAGGGCTGAAGCCCGAAAATCCACCTTGAAACTCCGTCGCCGCTTCCGAATATCAAAACAATCACAAGAAGGGTGATATTTACGACATAAATGGGAATCCAAAGGCCGCAGATAAAGTGATAGTCTATAAATGCCGCAAAAAGCATAAGTATAAGGCCTGTTAAAAACCATATTATCTGGTTTACGCTTTCTCCCCGAAAGCCGTATATGTTTGTTCTTGTTGCGCTGCTTATTGCCACAATGCCGAAAACAACAAGAACCGTTACCAATATAACAAGAAGAAAATCAAATGAATGTCTGTTTCTCGTATACATATTATTACCTTTACCTTCAAGTCTGATTTGAACTGTTAAAAAATGTTATAATGGGAATTTTTGCATACAAAACAGGATTCTCTCCCTCTTCGCCGCAGTCTATATGTATGTCTGCCCCGTCTCTGTCAAACTCCATATAATTTGAAATTGCCGACAGAATATCCTCCCCCAGATTGTCAATCATTTCACGGGAACAGCTCGTTCTGTCATGAAGGAGAACCTTATTAAGCCTTTCAACGGCCACATCCTTTGAATCAGACTTTTTTGAAAACAAATTCAACATAGCCTAAAGCTCCTTTAAGCAAAAATTCTTTTTAAACGGGTCAAAAGCCCGGCTTTTTTCTTTTTTTCGAGATCAAGAAAAGGAACGTCCTCTCCGTTTATTCGTCTTACAATATTTTTATAGGCCTGACCTGCGACGGAGTCCGGGTTTAAAACAACGGGAATTCCCCTGTTGGAAGCTATTATTACGGCTTCTTCGTCGGGTATAACCCCTATGGCGTCGATTCCCAAAATTTCTTTTACATCACCCAAATTCAGCATATCGCCGCTTTTTGTCATTTCGGGCCTTACTCTGTTTAATATGAGCTTGGGTTCCTTTATTCCGCTCTCCTCCAAAAGCCCTATAATCCTGTCGGCGTCTCTCACTGAAGAAACCTCGGGAACCGTAACGACAATAGCTCCGTCCGCCCCGGCAACAGCGTTTTTAAAGCCCTGTTCTATGCCGGCCGGGCAGTCTATTATAACATAGTCATAGCTGTCTTTAAGCTCGCCGCAGAGCTTGGCCATCTGTTCGGGGCTGACAGCCGTTTTGTCCTTTGTCTGCGCCGCAGGCAGGAGAGAAAGATTTTCATATTTTTTGTCTGTTATAAGGGCTTCGCTTAAACGGCAGCTTCCGTCGGTAACGTCTATAAGGTCATAGACTATTCTGTCTTCCATTCCCACAATAACGTCAAGATTTCTCAGGCCTATGTCGGCGTCTATAAGCAGAACCTTTTTTCCCAGCTCTGCAAGCCCCGTTCCTATATTAGCGGAAGTGGTTGTTTTTCCTACGCCGCCTTTGCCCGATGTTACAACAATAACCTTACCCATATTTTTCCTCCTTAGCTTCTTAGATTTATAAAAGCAGAGATTCTCATTATACCTTAATGCCTTCATAAACTATTTTAACAGAAACACCCCGTTGTTTCATTATAAATCAATCGCAAAAAAAGCCATTTACTTTGTCAGTGTATTATAATATTCCTTCTGGGCCGATGATTCCAGATTCATATATCTGCTTATAACCTTTTTGGCAAGGTTCGGCGCCGGAGATGTGGCGGAGTCATTTCCGAAGGGAATAATTATGGAGACACATATTTTAGGGTCGTCATAAGGTGCATAGCCTACAAAAATGGTATGCTCGGCTCTGAGAGATGACTCCTGGGCCGTTCCCGACTTTACCGCCGTGGGAACCTCAAAGTTTGTAAAATGTGCCCTCAGTGTACCGCTTGAGCCGTGGCCCACCTGATACATACCCTGATGAACGGTTTCAACGTTTTCAGGGTCAAGCTCTAAGTCAAGCTCCAAATTGGGTGTATACGTGTAAACATCTTCCTCTCCGTCCCAGCTTGTCACTTTGTCAAGAAGGTGGAGAGAATATCTCTTTCCGCCGTTTGCCACAGTGGCAACGTATTTGTTGAGAGTGGCGTTTGTGTAGTTGTTGTAAGACTGGCCGATTGCAGTTCTTATTGTGTCGCCGTCATACCATTCGGACTCGGATTCCGATGCATCGGGATATCTTTGTTCGTAAATATATTTTTTATATGCAGGAGAAGAAAGGTTTGAAGGGTAGCTTCCTCTTGAGTCGTAAAACTCATATATTTCAACCCCCGTAGGGTCGTTTAAGCCGAATTTTTCCATATAGCTGTTGAGAAGGGCTATACCGTCGGCAGTCGTGCCGTTTCTGGCGTTTCCCATTCTGTAGCTTAATTCATAGAAGAAATAATTACAGGAAACCTCTAAGGCCCTCACGGCGTTTACGGCCCCGTGGGAGCCGTTTCCGCTGCCGATCCAGCAGCGTGCATAGGGAACCCCGGCCTTTGTGAATGTACCCTCGTCATATATCGTCTGGTTTTTCGTTATAATACCCTCTTCAAGCCCGGCAAAAAGAGTTATCATTTTAAATGTCGAGCCGGGGGCTCTGGGCTCGGTAAAGGGACGGTTTACCAGCGGCGTGGATGAATCCTGCCTCAGCATATTATAGTAGGAATTATTGAAATTATTGACAAGCTCGTTGTTGTCATATGAAGGATATGACACTGAAACAAGAATATCCCCCGTGTTAACGTCACTCACAACAACAGAGCCTGTGCAGGGGTCCATCTTCGTCTGTGACGGCTCCATGGTTCCGTCCTCAAGCATGCCTACGACCGCCGTTGTGGCGCTTACCTCGCTGTTTTCAAGGCTTTCATACCAGGGGCTTTCTATGTCAAGGGCGCCCTGTTCAAACATACAGAGAAGAAGATCTCTCACCGTTATATCACCGTTTTTAATTCCCTCTGCAAGAAGCCCGCCTGCTATTGAGCTGTCCTCCGTAACCGTGGCGTCTGCTGTTCTTAAATAATTACCGAGCTGAAGGCAGCAGCCGCTGTCGGCTTTCAAAATTTCGTCTGTGTTTACAGAGCCGCCCTCGGCCATAGCCGCTCCCATTGAAGTTATTGTGAATGTATAGTCATCACTGTTTCCGGTCAGACGGCTTATAAGAGTATTCTTAAGAACCTCCTTTAAGTCTTCATAGGCCCCCCTCTGAAGGTCGGCGTCAAGCGTAAGAAAAACATTGTTCCCCGGTATGGGCGCAACAGAGCCTTCGGTATGGGTTGAAATTCTTCTTCCCATGTTGTCTACTTCAACAAGCTCCGTTCCGTCCGTTCCGTTAAGCTCAAGCTCAAGAGCTTTTTCCATTCCGTCCTGACCTATGATGTCGTTTAAGGTATAGCCGTACTGTTCATATTCTTCAAGCTGAGTGTCGGAAATCGTTCTTATATAGCCCAGTATGTGTGAAAAAAGCTCCCCTTCGGGATATTCCCTTAAAGATTCGGCGTCTACATACACACTGGGGTAAGCAGAGGAATTTTCCTCCAGAAATGATATTGTCTCCTGTGAAACATCCTTTGAAACAACAACGGGAACATATTTTGAATAACGCTGTCTGTACATTTTGCATCTCAGGGAGAGAATTTTTCTGGCCTCTTCGTCGCTTAAATGAGAATCTATATCAAAAGTATCTCTCAAAGCATAAAAACACTCTGAAGCATTAAGCGCTTCGTCAAGGCTCATATCTCTTTTCCATCTTTTTTCCTGTGTAACAGAGCCGTCGAAAAGAAATGTAAAGGGTTTTTCTTCAGAAATAGGAAAGTCGTCCTCTATTTCCTCTCCGTTTGCTTCAAGAAAGGTTACAAGATTATAAATCACTTCATTCAGATTATCAACCGTTACACTTGCGTCAAGGTTTACAGTCCAAGATGAAAAATTCGTAGCCAGAGGTCTGCCCAAGGTGTCATATATATTTCCTCTCGGCGCCGTAACGGAGATTTCTTTTATTGTTGTTCCCTGAATCTGAGTGTTATAATAGTCGCCGTTTAAAATCTGAAGAACATAAAGCCTGCATATAAGCACGGCAAATAAAACAAAGGTTCCCCCCAGAACAACCCATGGGCGAAAAGCCGGCGACTCTGCGAATTTTCTTAAAAATTCAGACATATTTTTACACCTTCCTTAGAACAGCCTGCGTTTGTATTCGGAACGGTTGTTGATTATTTCCATAATATAATATATCAGCCTGTAAAGAAAAGCCGATATAATCACTGTATACACCAGCTCCGGCAGCATTACGGAGGTTAAAAAGCCTATAACATTAAAATAACCCCTTAAAAGTATGTTAAAAATATAAAACATAACCGAAGCATAAAAATCAGCCGCTGCCGCAAGAACTATGGGCAGAAGAAAGCTTTCTTTATAAAAGGCCTTAAAACAATAGCCGCAGAC
>JAJQCI010000153.1:0-1339 GCA_021202835.1 Clostridiales bacterium
TTTGAATATAAAGCAAAGCTATCTTTTTTCCGAAATTGCAAAAAGAGTAAATGATTTCTGCGAAGCAAACCCGGACAAAAATGTTATTCGCTTAGGTATTGGCGACGTCACCCTGCCTTTGGGCAGTCTTGTTATAGACGCTCTTCACAAAGCCGTAGACGAAATGTCAAAGGCGGAAACCTTCAAGGGCTACGGTCCCGAACAGGGCTATGACTTTTTAAGAAATTCAATAAGAGATTATTATAAGAGAAACGGCGTTGAGGTTGAGCCCGATGAAATTTTTGTCTCCGACGGAGCTAAAAGCGACACGGGAAACATTACCGATATGTTTTCTGTTGACAACGTTGTTCTTGTTCCCGACCCGGTTTATCCCGTTTATGTTGACACAAACATTATGAACGGCAGAAAAATAATATATATGGACGGAACAGCCGAAAACGGCTTTCTCCCCATGCCCGACGACAGCGTAAAGGCCGATATAATTTATCTCTGCTCTCCCAACAACCCCACAGGAGCTGTCTACAATAAAGAACAGCTTAAGGCCTGGGTTGACTATGCAAACAAAAACGGTTCGATAATTCTTTTCGACTCTGCTTATGAGTGCTTTGTTTCCGAACCGGAGCTTCCCAGAAGTATTTTTACAATAGAAGGCGCAAAGACCTGCTGTGTTGAATTCTGTTCTCTCAGCAAGACAGCCGGCTTCACGGGCACACGCTGCGGCTATACCGTAGTTCCCAAGGCTATTGTTAAAAAGACCTCAGACGGCAGAGAGTTAAGCCTTAACCATATGTGGAACAGACGCCAGACAACAAAGTTTAACGGGGTTCCCTATATAATTCAAAGAGGCGCAGCGGCGGTTTTCACCGAAGCAGGTATGGAAGAAGCCAAGGCTATGATAAACACCTACCGCAAGAACGCAAAGCTTATATCAGACACTATGGACGAGCTGGGCGTTAAATATACAGGCGGTATAAACTCCCCCTATATTTGGTTTGAATGTCCCTTCGGAATGTACAGCTGGGATTTCTTCGACAAGATGTTAAACGAAATTCAGGTAGTCGGCACCCCCGGCGCCGGCTTCGGCAAAAACGGCGACAACTACTTCCGCCTTACCTCCTTCAACAACTACGAAAATACAAAGGAAGCTATGGAGCGCTTTAAAACTCTCTTTAAATAAAAACCGGTTTTGTAATAATAACACATAATTAAATATAACAGAGGCTGCCGCAATGGCAGCCTTTATTGTTTATAATTCAGCCGGTTATGAGGAAGACATAAATCTGAAATGTTACATTTTTTCAAAAAATTTAGAAAAATTAACCAAAAATGATTGCTAAAG
>JAJQCI010000153.1:1349-6062 GCA_021202835.1 Clostridiales bacterium
TAAAGAATCTAAAATATGTTATAATAGAAAGAGAGTTTTAAAAAAAACAAAAAAGAAAGGAATGAGAAATAATGAGTTATTTTCCCAATTTCGGAAAAATAGAGTACGAGGGCCAGGGTTCAAAAAATCCTTTCGCATTTAAGTTCTATGATGCAGAAAGAATTATTGACGGAAAGCCTATGAAAGATCATCTTAAATTTGCTATGAGCTGGTGGCATACACTTTGCGCCAATATGACAGACCCCTTCGGTCAGGGCACAATTGACAGAAGCTACGGCAAAACAGACCCTATGGATATTGCAAAGGCCAAGGTTGACGCAGGGTTTGAATTTATGGAAAAACTCGGCATCGAATATTTCTGTTTCCATGATGTTGATATTGCTCCCGAGGGAAAAACTTTTGCAGAGTCAAAAGCAAATCTTTGGGAAATGGTTGATTACATAAAGAGTAAAATGGAAGGCACAAATATTAAGCTCCTCTGGGGAACGGCAAACCTTTTCGGAAATCCACGCTATATGCATGGCGCCGGAACCTCATGTGAAGCCGACGTTTTCGCCTACGCTGCAAGCCAAATCAAAAACGCAATCGACGCCACAATCGCTCTCGGCGGCAAGGGCTATGTTTTCTGGGGCGGAAGAGAAGGCTATGAAACTCTTCTCAATACAAATATGGCAATCGAACTTGACAACTACGCAAGACTTATGAAAATGGCTGTAAGCTATGCCCGTTCAAAAGGCTATGACGGAGATTTCTATGTTGAGCCCAAGCCTAAGGAACCTACAAAACACCAGTATGACTTTGACTCGGCTACCGTTATCGGCTTCCTTCGCAAATACGGCCTTGACAGAGACTTTAAGTTGAACATCGAAGCAAATCACGCAACTCTCGCAGGACATACATTTGAACATGAGCTTCGTGTTGCCAGAGTCAACGGCTTCTTCGGTTCAATAGACGCTAATCAGGGTGATGAACATTTAGGCTGGGATACCGACCAGTTCCCCTGTGACGTAAAAACTGCAACCTGCGCAATGTATGAGGTTATTAAAGCCGGCGGCTTTACAAACGGCGGCATCAACTTCGACGCCAAGGTAAGACGCCCCTCCTTCACCTTCGACGATATCGCTCTTGCATATATAAGCGGTATGGACACCTTTGCTTTAGGCCTTATAAAAGCATATGAAGTAATCGAAGATGACAGAATCGACAGCTTCGTAAGAAACCGTTATGAAAGCTATAAACACGGAGTAGGCGCCGAAATTATGAACGGCACAGCTACCCTTGAGTCTCTTGAAGAATATACCCTTAAAAACGGTGAGCCTAAGGTAGAAAGCGGCAAGCAGGAATACCTTGAATCTATTTTGACACAAATTCTCTACAGATAAAAACAACTTTAAAGGCGGCCGGGCAATATTCGGCCGCCTTTTATACTGATTTTTCGAAAGTCTCAAGCTATGCCGCAGGTCTTTTCAAAAAAATCTTTAATTTTCATATGAATCTCCCAAAAGGTTTTCTGCCGAATCGGAAGACAAAGCCGTAACGCTGCGAAGCTTTCTTCTTATTGCGTTTGACCTTGTTCCCACAAGTCTTTCAAGGTCGTCGTCGGCCTGCCTTATTCTGTTTCTTGCGCTTTCCAAGACAGTGTCAAACTTTTCGAACTCTGTCTTTACAGCGCCTAAAACCTCCCAAACCTCTGAGCTTCTCTTCTGTATGGCAACCGTCCTAAAGCCCATCTGGAGACTGTTTAAAAATGCCGCCATTGTTGATGGGCCGGCTATATTCACTCTGTAGCGCCTTTGAAGCTCTTCAACAAGCCCCCTGTTTACGGCTTCGCAGTAAAGCCCTTCAAAGGGCAGAAACAAAACCGCAAATTCCGTTGTATAAGGCGGCGCTATATATTTGTCTCTTATGTCCTTTGCTTCAGCTTTAATTCTGGCAATAAGCTCCTTCGCCGCAGCATCCACAGCTTCTTTCGAACCCGTATCATAGGCGTCCAGAAGTTTTTCATATGTATCCCCCGGAAACTTCGAATCTATAGGCAGATAAACGAAGCTGTCGTCTTCGGCTGAAGGTATCTTCACGGCATACTCCACCGCTTCACGGCTGTCGGGCTTAACCCGGCAGTTTGTTTCATACTGCTCGGGGGCAAAAATTTCTTCTAAAATGGCTCCCAGCTGAATTTCCCCTAAAATCCCTCTTGTTTTAACATTCGTCAAAACCCTCTTAAGATCACCTACGCCTGCCGCAAGACTCTGCATCTCTCCCAAGCCCTTATAAACCTGTTCAAGCCTTTCGTTTACCGCCCTGAAGGATCTTGAAACACTGTCCTGAAGCTTTTCGTCTACAATTTCTCTCATTTCGTCAAGCTTTTTGTTGTTGTCGGTCCTTATGTCGGAAAGGCCTGAGCTTACCGTTTTTCTGATTTGATCAAGCTTCTGTTCGTTTTCAACGGCAAAGGTTTTAAATCTTTCCTCCTGTATGGAAAGCCCTGCCGATATTGTGTTTCTTATGCTGTCCTGCTGAGATGAAAGCATGTTGAAAAGACTCTCCTGTCTTCTTTCTATTGCGCCGGAAAAATTTTTTATCATTCCCACACATATAAAAACAACAATCAATACAACAACAAGACCGAAGCCCAAAATTAAAATTGCTTCCATATAAAATCACTCTCCTTTTTAATTAATTATACACCGTCAACATGTAAAATTTTTTACTTCTTCAAATATATCATTATTTTACACAAGTTAAAACAGAGCTGTAAAGTCCGGCCCAAATTTTACTGAAATATGCTTGCACCCGAACAAGTTTTAGGCTATAATGTTTTGTAGACAGCCGAAACAAATCCAACGGTGTCTGCTTAAATAAAATTCCAAGGTGATGAAAGTGGAAATATTCACAACCGAAAATATAAATATAAAAGAAAAAACCGCCGTAACCCTGGGCAATTTCGACGGCTTTCATATGGGCCACAGAAAACTGGCCGAGAAAATAACCGAATCTCCTTTTAAGTCGGTGATTTTTACGTTTTCTCCCCATCCTGTCAGCTTCTTTAAGCCCGATTCTGTTTTTAAAACAATTCTGACTGAAGAGGAGAAACAAAAAACAGCCGAAACCTTAGGGGCAGACTGTTATATAATCTATCCCTTTACAAGGTAATTTTCCTCTCTGACCCCCGAAGAATTTATAGACTTGCTCCGAAATAAAACAAACTGCGTTCTTCTTTCAATAGGCGAAAACTATTCTTTCGGCAAAAACCGTGCCGGAACCCCCGAAACCCTTAAGAAACTGGGCAAAGCCCATGGCATAGAAGTAATCGTGGTTCCCAAGGTAAAATACGGCGGTGAAGCTGTAAGCTCCACGAGAATAAGAGAATGCCTTCAAAATGGCGATGTAAAAACCGCCGGTATACTTTTGCAAAACGACTATTTCATAAGCGGAGTTGTCGAAAGAGGCAAAAACAGAGGCACAAAAATGGGCTTTCCCACGGCAAATCTGGGAATCCCCCATACAAAGCTTCTTCCCTCCGACGGTGTATATAAAACAACAGCCCTCTTCGAAGGAAAAACCTATTCCGCCCTTACAAATATAGGCAAAAACCCAAACTTCAACAACAAAGAAAGAACGGTTGAAACCTATATATTAAACTACAAAGGAAGTCTCTATGACAAAAACATTCAAATTTCATTTAAAGACAAGATAAGAGACGAAAGGCAGTTTCCCGACAAAACGGCCTTAATCGAACAAATACGCAAAGACATAGAAACAGCAAAGGGAGGCTTATAAAATGAATATTAAAATAGAAGACAAAGGGCTTTTGGCCGCCATGCTTGACGAAGCCGAGGAGCTTTTGAAAAAGCCTCTCCCCGAAAGTGGGCCGGCCCTTAAATCACAGGCCGAAAAAACAGCCAAAACAATAAACCAAATAACCGAAAAGGCCGCCGAGCTTATAGACGAAAAAGCCGAGGATGAGCCCTTCTCTCTCGACTTTTCCGTAGAGCTTCCAAAGCGTTATTACGAAGTCATAGAAAGCTTGGCAAAACGTGAAAAAAAGCTGTCAGGGGGAAAATAAAAATGAAAAAAAGAGGATTATTCACAGCAATTTTGATCGTTCTGTGCATTTTATGCTTCAAAACATACAATCCGGAAAACAGCTCCGGCGAAACCTATTTAAATTCAAGCGGAAATATTCACAACGGAGGCTTTATAATAAAAACCGACAGCGCCTATTATTACACAAACCATAACGATAATGACAAGCTTTACAAAAAAGACCCGAACGGTGAAAACGCCGAATTGATTGCCGGAAATAAATTTTATTATGAAATAAGCCTTTTGAACGGATATATATACTGCATCTCCGGCTCTCCGGGCAAAATATATAAAATTTCTCCCGAAACGGGCAGAAAAAAGCTTCTTGTAAACAAGCTTGCAAGCAGTCTGACCCTTACCGAAAAGGGTATGTATTACATTCTTTCGGAATATGACGACTGGGGAAAGCTGTATTTCGCAAACCTAAACGGCAGAAAACGCAGACTTATTGCCCAAAACATAACACGTTTTTCGGTAACGGGCGATGATGTTTATTACATAAATTCAGACGACGGAAATTCAATTTGGAAATATGACGCCGCCGAAAAAAAGTCGGAAAAAATAATAGACTGCGGTGCCTCCGATATAGTGTCGGACGAAGGCTCCGTTTACTATACGGTAAAGGAC
>JAJQCI010000297.1 GCA_021202835.1 Clostridiales bacterium
ATTTTAAGGAAATCGGCCTGCAGAAGCAGACGCAATTTTATATATAGGGAGGTTTTTTTATGGAACATCATAATCCGCTTTTAGTTAACGGGGAGAATTCAAAGAAGTTTTTCACAATCGGTGAAATCATGCTCAGGCTTACCCCTCCTAACTACGAAAAAATCCGTATGGCGAGCACATTCGAAGCAAGCTACGGCGGCAGCGAGGCCAACATTGCCCTTGCTTTGGCAAACTTAGGCATCGACAGCACGTTCTTTACCGTTGTTCCCAACAATTCACTGGGAAAAAGTGCGGTAAGAATGTTAAGAAGCAACGACGTACACTGTACGCCCATCATTTTAAGCACAGAAGAGGAAACACCCTCTCACCGCTTAGGCAGCTATTATCTTGAAACAGGCTACGGAATCAGAGCCAGCAAGGTTACATATGACCGCAAACACTCCGCCCTTACAGAGTATGACTTTTCAAAAATAGATATGTATGAGCTTTTAGACGGCTTTGACTGGCTTCACTTAAGCGGAATCACCCCCGCTTTGGGCCCCAACTGCGCAGGGCTTATTTTAAGAGCCTTAAAGACAGCTAAGGAAAAGGGCATGACAGTCAGCTTCGACGGCAACTTCAGAAGCACTCTTTGGACATGGGAAGAAGCCCGTGACTTCTGTACTCAGTGTCTGGAATATGTTGACGTACTTTTCGGAATCGAGCCCTACCACCTTTGGAGAGACGAAGAAGACCACAGCAAGGGCGACTATAAGGACGGCGTTCCTCTTCAGCCCAGCTATGAACAGCAGGACGAGGTTTTCAACGCTTTCGTTGAAAGATATCCCAATCTTAAATGTATAGCACGTCACGTTCGCTATGCCCACAGCGGTAGCGAAAACAGCCTTAAGGCATACATGTGGTATCAGGGCCATACTTTCGAAAGCAAGCTCTTCACATTCAACATTCTTGACAGAGTAGGCGGCGGCGACGCCTTTGCCAGCGGCCTTATCTACGCAATGATGAACAACTACAGGGCTATGGATATGGTTAATTTCGCCGTAGCAAGCAGCGCCATTAAGCATACAATCAGAGGCGACGCAAACATCACTGACGATGTTCAGACAATCCGCAACCTTATGAATATGAACTACGATATAAAGAGATAAAAATCATTAAACAAACAGCCGCAAAGCAGGTTTTAAATCCGTTTTGCGGCTGTTTTTATGCTTATTTATCCTTTATTATTCTGTATGCAACTGCCTTTTGATAAGTCAAGTCGTCGGCAATGGCATAAAATACGGTTCCGTCGGCAGGAGAAATTATTGTTTCCAAGGTAGAGTGGTCATAGGGGTCATAAATATAGCCCATTATCTGACCTTTTCTCACCCTGTCGCCGGGAATATTCAGCTTCTTTATAAAACCTGCGTTCTGAACCTTTATTTTAGCCAAATCGGAGGACTTTAAAAGCTCGGTTTTTCTCTCGCTTTGGGGCTTGCCCTTACAGATTCCGTTAGCCTTTAGAAAATTAACAACGGACCTTACGGCAATATCGCCGCATTCCTCCGAAACGTGCTCCGTTTCACCTATATAAAGTGAAAAGGCCGTTGTTTCCCAAATCTGCCAGTTATAGTTAAGGGTTGTTGTGTCATAGGGGCGGCTGTTTCTTATGTATACATAGGGAAGGCCGAAGCCCTCCGCCGCTTCCGGGTTTTCATATCCCGTGTGCATCATTCTGACATGGGGAAGAAAGCTTGCGTTTTGATAAAAGCTGGTAAGCTGAATTCCGAAATTATAGCCCTTGACATATTCAAAAACGCCATAGGCGATTCTCTGGGTTGTCTCCCCCAGGTCATAGCCGGGAAACATTCGGTTTACATCCGTATTGTCAAGTGACCAAAATCTTTTGTGGAGATTAAAGGAATAATTGTTTGCCGTAGGAATAACGACAATTTTCTTTCCCTTTTCAATCTGTCCGTCAGCCTCTAAAATTCTGAGAGCCTCAACGATTTTAGATGTACTGTAAAGCTGCTGAAACTCGTTTCCTCTTGTGGAACCCAGTATGGCAAGGCTGTTTTCACAGCCCGGGTCGTCGTAGCTTCCGAATTCGAAGGAGGTAATTCTCATGTCGTCTCTGTAGGGCGACTTAAGCTCAAATATTATATTTCTTCGCACGTCTCTATACCTCCTAAAATTCTTCCCAAAAGAGAACCCGAAAGCACAACGGGATAATCTCTCAGCGTAAAAATAAGGCCGTCAACGGGAGATTTAACAATTTCTTTGATTTCACTCGTTAAGGGCTCTATAATCCTGCCTACCTCGTCTCCCTCTTTTACATAGTCGCTGTGTCTTGCGGAAGGAACGAAAATTCCCGATGCATTGGCATTAAGAAAGGAAACATAACCGTCTGTGGAAACCGTAGCGGTGTGTTTCGCTCCCTTAAAGACCTCTCCGTCCCAGATTTTAAGCTTTTTCATTGCGTTAAATACTCCGTCGGCAAGCTGTCTGCCGTATTCCTTCGTTATTCTCATTCCCACTCCCAGCTCGACAACAACGCAGGGAGTACCTATTACATTAAGAGAGTGACAAAGTGTGGATTCCAGAACGGTTGAAGCCTGATGAACCCAAATAAAGTCTAAATTAAGGCTTTCAGCCAGAGGAATAAGCTTTTCGCTGTAGTCAACGGGAACCCTGGCCTGGGGAAGCTCCGTCAGATAAATATTGCTTGCGTGACAGTCAATAACAAGGTCGGAGCCGTCAAGGCTGTTTACAACATCGGAGGCAACATACTCAACCATTGTGTTGTGCCCCGTACCGGGGAAGGTACGGTTCATATCAAGGTCGAAATTGGGAATTCCTCTTGTTATAGAGTCGATTCCCAAAGGGTTTATAGCCGGGTAGATATCAACTATGCCCTTAAGACACTCCGGGCTTTCACTTATCCTCCGCCCTACTTCATAACACATATACTGACCTTCCAGCTCGTCGCCGTGAATTCCCGTTACGACAGAAATTCTGGGAAGCCGCCTTATGTCAAGGCCGGAAAGATTTTCAGGCATATAGCGGCATCTTTTTATTTCCAAAACCTCATCAACAGGCAGCCTGTAAGATGAAATAACCTCGGTTTTCTTAATCATCCTCGTTTACCACCTTTACGGAGATTTCAAACTTTTGTTCGACAATACCTTCGGCACAGGTAAAAACACCCTTTTCAATTTCGCAGTCCTTGCTGTCTCTTCCGTGGGCTATTTTGATATAGCCGTAGTCTATTTTTTTATCGTTTGTGGGGTCAACGCCGTACCATGCATTTCCTGCATAGTAGTCTACCCATGCATGTGTCTGCCCCTCACCTTCCATAAGCCCTGCCGCATATCTTGCCGCAATGCCCAGCTGTCTCAAAACAGCTATCGTAATGTGGGAATAGTCCTGACAGACACCCTTTCCCTGACTGAAGGCTTCCGCCGCCGTTGTCTCAACATTCGTTGAAAAAGGCTCATATGTCATTTTTTCATACACTGCATGGGCCGCATTAAGGGCCGTTTCGTGAACGGTTTTCCCCTGTTTAATACTTTTGGCAAACTCCTTTATTTCGTCACCTGGCTTTGTCATCTGCGACTCAAAGAGGAAAAGCCTCTCTAACGGGGTAACCTCCATATATGTTCCCAAAAGAGCCTTTCCGCAGATGTTATATTCAAACTCATTATGAGGGCATTTTATAAAGCCTGCCCTTGTATAATTTCCGAAGGAGTCCTCCGAAGCCGTAACCTTACAGCTGGGAGAAATTATAACCTCCTCGTCGAAAATTCTCTGAGCCGAATAATTTAAAGGAACGCATTTTAAAATAAAGTTTTGATTTTCTATAGCTTTGCTGAATATAATTTTATTCTTAAAATCAAAAGCGTAGGTTTTCATTAATACACCGCCTTATCTGAATAATTGTAATACACATTGTTCCGTTTCGGAAAAGTCGGAGTCGTCCTTTTCAAGCAGCAGCTTCAAATCGTCACAGCTGTTGTTTTTGTCAAGACGCTTTATATAATTGTAAAGTCTGTGTTTAGCCGATTTAATATATTCCTCTCCTTTTTCAAAACGGCAGAACAGATCGACCCTCTCCGTAAACTTTCCTGCCTTAATGGTACAGCGCACATCCTCATCTGTTATAAAATCATCTGCAGCGCCCCAAAAGCTCATTACATAATCCAAAATTTTCTGAAGATCCATTATATTAACCTCCTCGTTAAAGGATCTCAGAACAGAATTATAAGCGAGCTGAATATAGGCCACTGTTTCAGTGTCGATTTGATCTCTTAAGGTTATGGCGTTGTCATAGGCAAGCATAAGAGAGTGACTTATTGAGAAAAGATTATTCTCGTCTGATATAATCTTGTTGAAAAAGTCATATTTATCTTTAAATTTTTCCGTAATTCCCAATCTGCCGCAAAAATCCACATATGCAGTTTCGTCGTCGTCAACCATTCTGTCGGAATAGCTTATAATATAACTGCTGAGTGTGTATGCCCTTTCGGCATACCTTCCCAGCCAAAAAAGACTTGATGCTTTGCTTAACGATACATTATCCATGTGTCCTTAAAGCCTCCTCCCTGTGATGAATTTACTACAAATGAATCGGGATCTCTTGAAAAACGTGTAAGGCCGCTCTTCCAAACAACAGGCGTTTTTCCGAAAACAACAAAAGCACGAAGGTCCGCCTTGCGGTAGCCTACGCCGTCCCCCTCCTGAACCTCAAGGTCTAAGAAGTTTATAATCTCCTGGGCTATAAACCTTCTGGGTTCGGCCAAAATATGAGCCTTGAGCTTTTCGAAGTCATCCTTCGAAAGATCTCTTCCGAAAAGAACGCCGTAGCCTCCTGCTTCGGAAACATCTTTTATAACAAGCTTTTCAAGATTATCTATTATGTATTTCATATCCTCCTCATAATAGGGAACATATGTGGGAGCGTTATTTAAAATAGGCTCCTCTCCCAAATAATATTTTATCATACGGGGCACGAAATAGTAAATACCTTTATCGTCGGCAACGCCGTTTCCCGGCGCATTTATTATTGCCACATTGCCCTTTCTGTAAGCCTCCATAAGGTGGGGAACGCCTATGACGGAATTCTGTATAAAGGTCATAGGGTCAAGATATTCGTCGGAAAGACGGCGGTAAACCGCCCCTACTCTCTGGGGTGAGCCGTTGAAGGTTTTATAATAGAGAACATCGTTTACAACCTCCAAATCCTCGGGGAAGGCAAGCACAGCCCCTGCTTTTTCGGCCAAATATGAATGTTCGAAAAAGGCGGAATTATATCTTCCGGGAGTCAAAACAACGTTTATGCCGCCGAGGCTGACCTCGTCCATCATATTTCTTAAAATGTCGGCATAATCTCTGTTTTCATAAACCTTGTTGTTTTCAAATGTTGAGGGGCTCATCTTTCTTGTTATGTCTCTTGCAATAAGAGGATAGCTTGCTCCCGAAGGCACTCTCAGATTGTCCTCCAAAATATACCAGCCTTCCGGCGCCTCTACAAGGTCTATTCCCGAAATGTGGTTATAAACTCCCAGACTGGGGGTAATACCTATACATTCGGCCAAAAAACCGGTAGCGTCATAAACAAACTCCTCGGGCACTATGCCGTCTTTAATAATCGACCTTTTTGAATATATGTCGTTTAAAAACAAATTCAGAGCATACGCCCTCTGCTTTAAGCCCTTTTCCAACACCTTGAACTTGTCATATTCTATAATTCTCGGTATTGCGTCAAAAGGGAAAAGCTGATCGATGAACTTTCCGTTTTTGTAAAGGCAGAATTTTACACCGTAACGGTCAAGGCTTTCGTTTACTCTGCCAACCTGTTTCTTTAGATTTTCCATAGAATCAACTCCCAAAAATAAAAAAGCGCACCTCAAACAAAAATGGGTACGCCGTTATATCCGCATAAATAAAATTAAGCCGACGGAATGAATCACCCCTGTCGGCTTACAAAAGATATTATACGCCAAAAAACCCGGCCTGTCAATGTATAATTTTAATATTTTTACTTTCCTTTTTTCAATTTTTTTGTTGTTTTCTAC
>JAJQCI010000002.1 GCA_021202835.1 Clostridiales bacterium
CTATTTTTGAATTTCTAACTGTTAAACACCCGAAAAAAAACATCAATATTGCCCGGAAATAAAATCATAAAAACTGGGTCGGTAAAAATTATGCCAAACTGGGTCTTTTTATTTATATCACGATTTTATATAATGATAATAAAGCATATAAATATTCTGTTTTAAGGAAGCGAGGAGAGGAAATGTTGAAAGAATTTTGTGCTTGTTTTTTGGCGGCCGGTATGGTTTTAAATTCTGCCGAGGGAATTCCCCTTATTGCAGATGAAGGAACACAGGGCAAAACAGGGAAAACCGCCGAATTTGACCCTGAGACGGTTATGTGGACAAACAAAACCGTTGAGAGCGTTTTGGCCGAAGCCGGAATTTATTCCAATGCGGCGGAGGTAAACCCCAACGCTGCAAAGACGGCGGTTGAGGCCCAAAACCCTTACAATACAGAGGGAACGGCCTATAACGGCTGGGAGTATGCCGAGTATGTGTGGACTCATTTTTACCCCATAGGCAACGGCAGAATGGCGGCTATGGTTGCCGGAGGGATTGACAAAGAGGTTATTCAGATTAACGAGGACACTGTTTGGGATGGTTCTCCCTACGGAATTATGGAGGACGAAAGAGGAAACGCCCTTACCACTCTTGCGGCAGCATACGCCGCTTCGGCGATTACCACAGCCTGCAGAACAAGCGGAAGCGTTGAAGACGGCTGGAAATATTACAGAGGGGCCGACGAAAACGGAAATCCGGCTGAAATAGGCTCGGCCGACGCCCTTGTGGGGTATGAAGAGTTTCGTGAAAAATTCGGGGATTATGCTTCTGAGAGTATAGCCGCAAGGGCTTTGAAAATGGATAATTCAGATGACGAGGCCGCCGTAAGAGACAGATGGACCACTGAGAAGCTTGTTGAATATGCCTTTTTGGGTCAGCCCCTTACACAGAGAGCCTATAAGTCGTTTGTTGAGGTTTATCTGGATTTCGGCCAGTCGGCTGCAAATGCCGAAAACTATATAAAAAGCCTTGATATGACCACGGGAATTGCTGCCGTTGAATATGACTATAACGGAACCCACTTTAGGAGAGAAAGCTTTGCCAGCTATCCCGACCAGAGTATTGTTACCCGTGTGGAATCAGATAAGGAGCTTAATTTTTCGGCTGAGCTTCATACATATCACAGCGCCGATTCCGATTATTACAGCTATGAAAAGGTAAGCGACAGAGAGGTTAAGCTTAAAGCCGCAGTAACGGATAAAAACAGCGACAACGGCTATCCGGGAACCGTAGACGCAATTCAGTTTGAAGCCAGAATGATTCTCGACGGCGACGGAGTGTTTACCGTTTCTGCCGATAATAAAACAGTAAGCGTTTCGGGAGGAACAAGGGCCGATATTTATGTTATAGGGGCTACAAACTATGTTGACTATTTAACCCTTGACAATTCAAAACAGGGGGCCGACTGTGATGCTTACGAAAATAATATAAAGAGCAAGACCTATGAAGAAATTAAAGAGAGACATATTGAGGACTTTTCTTCACAGTTTGCTTTAACCGATTTAAGGCTTGAAAACACAGACGGTGCCGACTGCGGCGATATACCTACGGAAAAAAGAGTGAGAATAGACGCAGACGGCGAAAGCGGCTTTTTAAAAGGGGCCGGAAACAGCCTTTCGGAAGCAAATTCAAACGGCGTTTATTCAACCTACACCTACGGAGACAATCAGCTTGCCACACTTGAGTTTAACTACGGAAAATATTTAATCATAAGCGGCTCGAGAGAGGGCAGAAAGGCAAACGGGGCAGGGGAGACAGATATTCCCGAAAGCCAGCCTTTAAATCTTACGGGAAAGTGGAACGCTTCTCTTTCGGCGGCATGGAAGGGCAAGTACACCATAAATATAAACACCGAAATGAACTATTGGGCAGCCGGCCCCCTTAATTTAAGCTCAAACGAAAAGCCCCTTATAGATACATTCAAGGAGCTTGCGGAAAGCGGAAGCATAACAGCGGCTAACCAGTACGGAATTTTCAATGACAGAGGCGACGATACATACAAGCCCGGCGACCCTTGGGTAACCCACCACAATTTTGACCTTTGGAGAGGAACACAGCCCATAGACAACGCAACGGCCGGCCTGTGGCCCACAGGGGGCGCATGGCTTATGGAGCATGCGTGGCAATATTATCAGTTTAACAAGGACGAAGAATATTTAGCCGAGGTTTACCCCTATATGGCCGGTGCGGCAAGGTTCTTTACACAGTTTTTGGTTATTGACCCGGAAACAGGCTATCTTGTTACGGCGGCTTCCTGCTCGCCCGAACACGGCGGAGTTCAGCCGGGAGCGGCTATGGATACACAGCTTGTAAGAAACCTTTATGATATGGTTTTCAATGCTTCCGAAATTTTGGGAAAGACAGAGGAGGATTCGGCGCTTATAGCCGAAATCAAAGAACAGATGCCTTCAAGCTATTTTGCCGACGAAAAGGGAAAAACCGCCCCCAATATTATTAATGATGAAGGTCTTATTGAGGAATGGGCAAGAGGCGACGTAACCTTCGATATTTCAAAAACGACGGACGAGTCAAAAATAAAGTGGGCCCTTGAAAACCCCTTTGACGGGACTGTCACAACAGCCTATGACCACACTCTGGCCCCAAACCACAAGCACTGTTCACACCTTTGGGAAATGTACCCCGGAACTCACTTAAGCGCATACAGCGAGGATGAAAACGAACAGGCAATATTTAAAGCCTTTAAAAAATCCGTTTCATCGAGAGCCGCCGGCACAGGCCAGGGCTGGGGTCTTGCATGGAGAATAAACCTAAATGCAAGAGCCCTTGACGGCGAAGCAGCCGACTCTATGATTGAACAGCTTCTTACAACAAGAACATCACCCAATCTCTTCGATCAGCACCCCAACTTTCAGATTGACGGAAACTACGGCGCCGCAGCAGGCATAACAGAGATGCTCATACAGAGCCACGACGGAACAGTAAATCTTCTTCCGGCTCTGCCCTCAAGCTGGAAAAACGGCTCATTTAAAGGCTTTAAAACAAGGCTGGGTGCGGCGGTTGATTTAAGTTGGGAAAACGGAGTTCCCACGGAAGCCGTTATATATACAACGGAAAAAGGCAATTTAAGCATAAGGACAAAATATGCCGCCAAAGCCGCTGTTTATAACGAAAAGGGTGAGGCTGTGGAAAGCACGTTAAACGATGATGAAAACCTTATTACATTCTATGCGGACGAAAATTCAACATACACAATAAAAGATTTTGCGGCAGAAACATATGAAGAAACCGTAACATACAGACCTTCCCGGGCTTCAGGCTTTTTTGCCTCAGACGGAGGAAGTGTTCCGAATATATCGAATAAAAATACCGAAATAGAACACATTTACAGACGTGAAGGCGCAGGTGTAGGCTTCTCATATGAAAATGTAGATTTTGACGGCCTTACGGGGCTTAAGCTTGATATGACAAAGGTTAAGGTTTCAAACGCCTGTTTAACCGTAACAGCTGTAAACGCCGACGGAACGGAAACGGAAATAGCAAAGCAGAGCCTTATAGAGGGAATAAACGGGCTTGAGCTTAAAAACATTAAAAATATTTCAGGCAGTCACACCCTTCGCCTATCATTCACGCAGGAGCCCTATGACGGCAGGGATTCAAATAAATATATAGGAAACGCCGGAAATCTGACCCTGATTTATACTAAACACCTGTAAAACAGAATAAATTTCATTATGCCTTTAACATTATATTGCAAAAGTAGGGGTAATGTGATAAAATACAGATAAGATATTAAAGTATTTGGAGGGCTATTTAATGAAAATCGAAACAAAATGCGTACAGTCAGGCTATACGCCCAAAGACGGCGAGCCGAGAGTACTGCCTATTTATCAAAGCACAACATACAAATATGAATCCACCCAGACAATGGGAGATTTGTTTGACCTAAAGAAAGACGGCTTTTTCTACACAAGGCTTGCCAATCCTACGGCAGACGCTGTTGAGAAAAAAATCGCCGATCTTGAAGGCGGCGTAGGGGCAATGCTTACTTCTGCCGGTCAGGCGGCAACTCTTATTTCAATTATGAACATCTGCAAAGCAGGTGACCATTTAATAAGTGCGTCTACAATCTACGGCGGAACCCTTAACCTTCTTTCCGTTACATTAAAGAAATTCGGAATAGACGTTACCTTCGTTGACCCCGAAACAAGCCCGGAAGAGCTTCAGAAGCTTATAAGACCCGAAACAAAGCTTGTTTTCGGCGAAACTTTGGCTAACCCGGCTTTAAAGGTTTTGGATATTGAAAAGTTTGCATCTCTTGCCCACAACAACGGTATTCCCCTTATAATCGACAATACCTTCCCCACGCCCGTTCTCTGCAGGCCTATAGAATACGGCGCAGACATTGTTGTTCACTCCACATCAAAATATATGGACGGCCACGCTGTTTCTCTCGGCGGCGTAATTATAGACAGCGGAAATTTCGACTGGGCGGCAAGCGGAAAATTCCCAGAAATGACCGAACCCGACGAAAGCTATCACGGTGTTGTTTATACTAAAAATTTCGGAAAAGCCGCTTTCATAACAAAGGCAAGAGCACAGCTTATGAGAGACTTGGGCTCTTCTCCTGCGCCTATGAACTGCTTCCTGCTTAATCTGGGGCTTGAAACTCTTCACCTAAGAATGGAAAGACACAGCTCAAACGCTTTAAAGGTTGCCGAATATCTTGAAAACAACGACAAGATAGACTGGGTAAGCTATCCCGGCTTAAAGTCAAGCCCCGACTATGAGCTTGCCAAAAAATATCTGCCCGGCGGCTGCAGCGGTGTAATAGCCTTCGGCCCCAAAGGCGGAAGAGAGGCCTCAGTTAAATTTATGGACAGCCTTAAGCTTGCAAACATAGTCTGCCATGTAGCCGACGCAAGAACGGGTGTTCTTCATCCTGCTTCGTCTACACACAGACAGCTTACCGACAAACAGCTTATAGACTGCGGAGTCAAGCCGGAGCTTATAAGAATGTCAGTAGGCATAGAAAACGCCGACGATATTATAGCCGATATAGACCAGGCTTTGACTAATATTTAAAAATTAAAAAACATAAAAAAACCGGCTTCCCGATCTTGAAATTTATTTTTTAAAGGTCAGGCTCAGCCGGTTTCTTTTTTACAGAAGAATGCTTTGAAGCTGTCTTCCCAGAAGAGCTTCTTTAACCGTATCTTCGATTTTGGAGAAGTCAGCCATAAGAGACATTGGCTTTCGGAGGCTGTCGTCCTGTCCGAAAGGGACGAAGTATATATTTTTTTTGTTTAAAAGCTGACCGATGTTTTGAAAATTGCCGCTTAGGCCGTCGTTTGTGGCTATGGCAATAACAACGGGGCGCCCGTTTCTTAGATGGGATTTTACCGCAAGGGCAACAGGGGTATCGGTTATGCCGTTGTTTAGCTTGGCCAGTGTGTTTCCCGTGCAGGGGCAGACAACAAGGGCGTCAAACATCTTTTCCGGCCCTATGGGTTCGGCCTCTGCAAGCCCCTGTATAAGCTCCTTACCCGAAATTTCAGAAAGCCTTTTCTTAAAATCTCCGGCACGGCCGAAGCGTGTGTCAGTGTTTGCGGCGTTAAAGCTCATTATAAATGTTAAATCGGCTCCCTTGTTTTTCAATGTCTCAAACTCTGCTATTGCTTTTTTAAACGTGCAGAATGAGCCGCACATACACACACCTATTTTTTTATTCTTTATTTCCAAAAAAATCACCTCCCTGCTTAAGTGTATTCATACACAGGCAAAGAGGTTACAGCTTAAGAAATATTAAAAAAACCGACTCCGTAAGGAATCGGTTTAATACGTCGGGGCGACAAGATTCGAACTTGCGACCTCCTGAACCCCATTCAGGCGCGCTACCAAGCTACGCTACGCCCCGTCGTTTTGTTTTGTCGGTGACTTAACCTGTCACATATACAAATAT
>JAJQCI010000130.1 GCA_021202835.1 Clostridiales bacterium
ATACAATGCAGGCGGTATTGCAGGCGAAAATAACGGAACAATTGAAAACTGTACTGTAAAGGGAACAATTACCAGTGCAGAAAGTGAAGGTGATTATATCGGCGGTATTGCAGGATATAACACAGGAACAATAACAGGCTCTTCCTCATCGGCAACTGTAACAGCTGTATGCGGCAATGCAGGAGGTGTTGTAGGTTGCAATACTGAAAACGGAACTGTTGAAAATACTTATGCTACAGGCAACATATCAGCAGAAAATTATGCCGGTGGTCTTATTGGTTATAATTATCTATCTACAGAATCGGGCAATGTTATTTCGGTTTCATCATGTTATGGAACCGGTAATGTTTCCGGGAAATATGCCGGCGGTCTCATTGGTTACTTGTATACATATCGCTCAGGCTATACTACTGATACCATAACAAATACCGTAAAGTACTGCTACGCACAAGGTGCTGTAACAGGAACAACATATGCCGGCGGTCTTATAGGTTATGTAAATTCCGGCAGATATCACAGTAGTTATCCGTATCCCACAATAAATATTGTTCACTGCTATTCTATAGGTTCCTCCGTGGCTTCAAACGCAGGCGGCTTAATAGGCTATTTAAGTTCTACGGAATACTGCTCTGTTCAGTCTTCATATTACAATGCCGATACAAGCGGCTGCAGCGACATTGACAAGGGAGCTTCTGTTTCAGACGCTTCTATGAAGCTTCAGTCAAGCTATAACGGCTGGGATTTTGATTCGGTTTGGGCTATCAGCTCATCAATGAATGACGGCTATCCTTATTTGTTGGCTTTAGGGGCTGAAAACACAGGCTCGGAGGACGACACAACCACAACCGAAACCACAACGGAAACTACTACAGAGGAAACCTCAACCGAAACCACAACATCCTCTTCAGGCGGCGGAAGCAGTGACACAACCACCACTACAACCGAAACCACCACTGAAGCAACAAATACAACAGAGACAACGACGGAAGCGACCACAACAACCACAACGGAGACAACAACGGAAGCGACCACAACAACCACAACCGAAACCACAACATTATCCGATGACGATGATGACGACAAAACAACCACAACCGAAGCCACCACTGAAGCAACAACTGTTGATGATTCGGCAAGTCAGATTAAGGTTTCGGCGCCGGAAAATGCCAAGTTGGACAATACTCTTGAGGTCAAGCTGATTATGAGAAATGTTGACGTTATTTCAGGCGGACAGTTTGTTTTGAACTATGACAACACAATGGTAAGCCTTGAAAGCGATGGTTACAGCAGCGGGGCTGTTCTAACAGAAGCAGGCATAACTCCTGTTGTATATGTAAATAATGACGCCGGCACCTGCTCCGTGGCGTTTATATCAAACCCCACAGCCAATTTTGACGCAGAGGGCACGCTTATGACATTTACATTTACGTCAATAGCCGAAGGCACTGCGGAATTCAGCGTTTCCGACTTGAGCTTCTCTTATAAATCGGGAACGAAATATGTTGAGCTTGACATTGCCTCTGTTTCCGATTCAACCAACATTACAAGCTATATTTTGGGCGACGTAAACGACGACAATAAGATCAATTATCTTGACGCCGTTCTCATCTTGAGAAGCGTTGTAGGTATGGTAACGCTTGACGATACCCATAAGCTTGCGGCAGATGTAGACGGAAACGGTTCGGTAAACTATATGGATGCTATGTACATATTGGATTATTCTGCCGGAAACATTTCAAGCTTCGGCGATTTATAAAAGGAGGGCTGTATTGTGTTATTGAATTTTAAAAATGCCAAAATTAAATTTTTGCCTGCTTTAATCTGTGTGTTTATATGCCTTTCGGCGTTTATATGCACAGCACAGGCGGCGGAAGCTCTCCTTTCGGTTGACGCTCCCGAAAGCGCTCAGGTGGACGATACAATTGACGTTGATATAGTTTTAAGCGACGCCGAAAGCCTTACCGGCGGAAGTGTCTATATAAGCTTCAGCAGAAAAAAGCTGCAAATTAAAAGCATAACCACGGGAAGCGTTATAAAAAACTGTTATCCTGCGGTAAACCTTGAAAACGAGGAATACTTGAGTGTTATCACCTTCGGCTCGATTTTTGCCGCTGATGTAAACGGAACACTTGCCACACTTACCTTTGAGGTAATCGGCTCAGGCGAGGCTTCGATAAAAATCAACACCGATTATACCGAGTTTTCCGGCGACTTCTCAGGCATGGAAACAAGCTATATTTCCTACAGCACAAACGACGCTGCAATTAAGATTTATCAGCCGGGAGATGTAAATATCGACGGCAGTGTGGATCTGCTTGATGCCATAAGCGTTATGAAATATTTAGACGGCGAAACCGACCTTGACAGCGTTTCTCAAAGTGCCGCCGATATGGACGAAAACGGCACAATAGATGAGGCCGACGTCGCAAGAATATTAAAAAAATCAATAAGTGAATAAAAATCTGTTATAAACGGTTTATAATTACGTAAACTAAAAAAGGATAGAAACAAGAGATTCCATTCTCTGTGTTCTATCCTTTTTAATATGTTAGCTATATTATCTGATATGTCTTATTTCAATCCTGCTAAACAGTCAAGGGAGACCGAATAAAACTCCGCAAACTTTGCCGCAGTACTTAAAGACGGATCTACCAAATTATTTTCATACTTTGATATAAGCCCTTTGGTTATACCGAGTTTTTCTGCCACATCCGATAGTGAAAGACCTCTGTTTTCTCTTAATTTCTTAATATTAGAACCAAATTTCGTCATATTTACCTCAGTTGCTTTATTACGGCTTAAATCTCGTCTTCCACAACATCTGCAAGATGACAGGGCAACAGTTGACACAAAGTGCATTTTAACGCCAATCCGGTAGCAAAACTATAATCCACCGACACATCGGAAATAAATGCGGCCTGTTTGGATTCTTCGTTTTTTACCTCTATACACTCAATACCGTAGGATATATAATCCCCAATACCGGAATTAAATAAATATTGTTTAACAGGTATTTAAAGGTACATAAGTTGTCGCCTCCTTCAAAAAAGATTTTACCTCTTCAATGGTTTCAAATTCAATGACTATCATAAAAATCACAAGGTCATGACAGCTCAAATTTGATTTTCCACACTCGACTTTCGAAACCCATTCTCTCGTAACTCCAATTTCCTCGCTGAGTTCTTCCTGTGTTAAGTTACGAGAAATCCTCAACTTTCGGAATGCCTTTCCGAAATTCTTCCTGATTTCGTCTTCTGATAACTTTTCCATCTTTCATATACGTTCACATTTGATAAATTTATCAAAAATTATAACTATTATTTTAGATCACATATAGCAAAATAATGTTAAATGGGTTAATGAATGTTAAAATATAAAATTCCATTTATGCCCAATAAAATAGGATAGCAACAGGCGATTTAATACCCTGTATGCTATCCTATTTTTTCAAAATATCTTGAATTGCTGTTTTATAAAATCATCTGTTGCCGCAATAAACATATGACATTCGGCATACGGCGGTTCAATTCAATTTCAAAATATGTCTGCGATTTAGATAGTAGTCAAGACAACTGACCAGACATCTCTTGTTCTGTTTTTCTTTGCTTATTGCCCGTACTACGCAGGTTTTCGTTACTACCCATTGGCAGCGGTTTCCACAATACGATGTCAGCCTTGCCAAATCCTTATCAACACCCAACTTTTTCAGGCCCCATTCTCGTTTACTCGGCACTTTCCACTGTTTCCAGATTATCACCCTTATCATTGTCCTTATGTGTTCATCTATCCTTTCCAGTGTGGTTTTCATTGAACCCGGTATATAGTAATTTATCCAACCTCTGATTACTTTGTTCAGCTTCTTTATTCTGTAACTCAGGTCTACACTCCATTTTCTCTTGCACAGAGCTTTCAGTTTGCTTTTAAACCTTTTTACTGAATCCTTGTGCGGTCGTGCCTTCCATTCGTCTTTGCTTTTCCAAAAGCTGTAGCCCAGATATTTAAGTTTACTTGGTCTTGATATATGCGTCTTTTCAGCATTTACCTTCAATCCCAGCTTTTTCTCTATCCACGCTGTAATTGAATACATTACTCTTGTTGCACTTGCTCTGCTTTTAACCGCTATTACACAATCATCAGCATATCTTGTAAAGTGCAATTCACGTCTTTCAAGTTCTCTGTCAAGCTCTGTCAGCATTATGTTGCTTAACAACGGCGATATATTGCCGCCTTGCGGCGTTCCATTTTCTGTCGCTTCGTATTTGTCTCGCACCATAACCCCTGCTTTCAGGTACTTTCTTATCAATGATTCGGTGTCTCCGTCATTGATAACTCTGCCAACATAGCTCATTAGTTTATCTTGGGGTACGTTATCGAAGAACTTCTCTAAGTCTATATCCACTATCCACTCGTATCCCTCATTCAAGTATTCGTTTAGTTTCTTTATTGCATCTGCACAGCTTCTTTTTGGTCTGAAGCCGTAACTGTACTCGCTAAATTCTTTCTCAAATATCGGACTGAGCACCTGTGTTATAGCCTGTTCAATTACTCTGTCGATAACTGTTGGTATTCCGAGATTTCTAATCCCTCCGTTTGGTTTCGGTATTTCTACCCTCATAACAGGTTGCGGCTTATACTTTCTCTCTCGGATTTGTCTCTCAATATCAGCCCGGTTTTTCTCCATATATTCATCAAGTTCAAAAACCGTTACTCCGTCTGCCCCTCCTGCTCATTTGTTTGAATAAACTCTTTCCTTAGCAGCTTGGATATTTTCGGGTGCTAATATTTTGTCTAACATCTTTGACATATCTCCGTCTCTCTCCTTTCCGCTTCCGACTGCATTATCCTATGTTTACGGTGTTTCAGCTTCATTTACGTTTCAGCCTACACACCCTGTCAGATTTCATTATCGGAACATACATTCTGTCAGAAGTTTTGTTACACAAAACCGACCTACGGTCGCCCGACATCTTTCGGGTTCCTATTAACGTCTTGAATTGTTCAGTCCTTCCCGAAAACAAATCTTTTCGGTACTATGACCTCTGCTGACTTCTCGTTATTCGTTGTTACTACTATATCGCTAACGAGACCTCACGGGATAAGCCAATGTTCTTTCCTCGTCTACCTGCCTAATTTACGCATATGGGTTACGGTTGCCTTTTGGACTTCGCTGTCTTCAGCCAGCTTATACGCCATATACGCCTTATATTAGATTTCTGTTCGTCAGGCTACGATTTCGCTATTGCTTCTTCTCTCCCACACCTCACGATGTGAAACTTGCAAGTCGCTTTAGAGTTCGTCGACAACTACGCCTCAGTGGACTTTCACCACAGAGCATTGGCATGCCCGTCATACTGAAAAAGAGTGGAATTTTGTTAAATCCAAAATTCAAAAATCGGGGCTTTCGCAGAAAGAATATCTGCTTCAATCCCTGTCAAAAAAGCCCATTGTAGTTAAGCCCTACGGACACGAAATAATCTCCGAAATTAAGGCTATCGGCAGGAATATAAATCAGATAGCAAAAAAAGTAAACAGCTGCAAAATAGCCGACTGCACCAATCAGCTTGAAGCTATCTCTGATCAGCTTGGGAAGGTGATGGAACAGTGGCAATAATAAAGGCTGTTAATTCAAGAGCAAGTATCGGCAACGTCATACGTTACATAACAAAGCCCGTAAAAACCGAGGAAAGGCTTATAGGGACAGTCAACTGTCGAAAAAATAATATCCTCAGCGATATGAGAGCTACAAAAAAGTCTTGGGGTAAGACAGGCGGCAGACAGTACAAACATTTTGTGCAAAGTTTTTCTCCCGATGAAAATATAAGCCCCGAAGAAGCCCATACAATAGCCGAAGAACTCGTCAATAAATGGGACAAGTTTAAAGGCTATGAAGTTTGCTTCGCCACCCATACCGACAGAAATCATAT
>JAJQCI010000100.1 GCA_021202835.1 Clostridiales bacterium
ACCCGCCCCAAACCGGCTGCAAATTCAAAAAAATTTACGAAACTGTAGGTGCAGTAAACTGGTTCATCCAGCTCTGGAGAGGTGAAAGACCGAGTCTGAGAGCAACTATAAGAACAAATATAAGTAAGAAACCTATAATGGCGTTTTTAAGCTGCTGCTTAGCCTTTTCTCTATCCTGCTGTTCTTCAGCTTTGGCAATCTTGACACCGATAAAAATACAGTAAATAGCTCCGATTGCAACAACCAATGTAAGAATAGGCGCAACCGCTGTATTTATAAGCGTTATGATAGGGCCGAGAATTGTGCTGAATGTGTTTGATGAACTCGAAGTTGTTGTTGTTGTTGTACTTGTCAACAAGAATAACGGCATATGTTTTTCCTCCTTTCCTAAGAAACCTCAATAAACAAAAGCTCCTTATAATTTTATGTAAAAGTAAAAATTTACTTTACAAACGTTGTAAATAAAAAATATCAGCGTGATCTTGACTCCCTGCCGTCAAGCTGAGGCGTCTTCATTCCCTTGTTATCAAGTTCGGGAGATTTCATTTCCTTCTCACGGCTTAAAAAAGGTGTTCTCTTAGACCGTTCGACGGGTTTTTCGCCCTTTGCCGCTCTTGACTGATTTATAAGTTCATCAAGAGTGACCCGTTTTACATAAGGGTCGCTTGAAAATGCCTTTTCTTCTTCCTGCTTTGAAGTCCCGTTTTTTTGAAGCTGAGTTTTTTCCTCGGTAAAAATATTGTCTACCCTGTAATCAAGCCCCTTCTCTTTTTTCTCCCTTTGTTCTCTCAGCCTGTTAATTTGTTCATCAAAATTTTTTCTTCCGGGAGCTGCCATAAAACCACCTCTGTCATCTTATTTGAATATTGTTTTTAACATATCTTATGTAAAAATAAACTGCTGCCCCTGCGGCAATTATAAAAATAATAACCAATACGGGGTTTATACGCATGGGAATATCCACATTCAGCATATAAGTGTTGGAGTTCCCGGCTGCGTCTGACACGACAAGGCTGTAAAGCCCGTCTTCTGTCAAAACATTGCCTTCGTAAGCTATTTTCACGCCGTTTATGCTGACCTGAACTTCGGTATAGTCTTCATCGGGTGTAAAAACGACTTTTTCTTCGGCTATGCCCCCTTTGCCCACGCCCTCGATTGTCAAAGTGGGAATTTCGGTGAGCCTTTCATATGTAAGGCTGTAATTTGGCAGCTTTCCCTCGGGATTTTTAAAAATAAATTTATATTCTCCGTCGGTCTCGGCTTTAAAAAGAGTTTCATCGCCGAAGTCGGCTTTTTTTCCGTCAAGCATAACCGAACCTATAACATAATCTCTCGGAGGGTTGACGAAGTTTAACAAATTTTGGGGACCGTCTATAATTCTGAAATTGAAGCTTGCCGTTTCGGCAATATAGCCCAGGCCCGTATAATATTCCTCCGAATCATCATCCAGGTCGTCCTCCGAAAGGCTTTCCAAATCGCTTTCGGTCACGCCTGTCAATTCGTCATAATCGGCCTTGTCAACATCATAAACAACGTTTACGCTGTAGCAGCCGGCCTCGTTAATTATCTTACCGCTTGTATAGCTGATTTCCTCTCCGTCTTTTAAAACGGTAATATATGCGTCACCGTCACGCATATTGTAATTAAGCTTAACGTCCTTTTCCGTTATCCCACAGTCCGGCACCGTTGTATATAGGTCAAAATACCCACCCATACTTTCCTTAAACATCTTTCTTTCACTGTCATAGCTTTGTTCGAAGCTGATGTGGTTATAGAAAGAGTCCTCCAGCTCTATTTCGTCATAGGAGACTGTGTTAAAAAATAAAGTTTATTCTGCCTATGTCGTCACCGTTTTTTATAACAACGGTATACTTCCCGTCGCCGTAAATATAGTCTCCCGAATAAAAAGCCAGAGCTTCTCCGTCCTTATATACAATAACAGTTACTTCATCACCATAGGTTATTTGGGCTATATTTTCAACAACACCCTCAAGCCTGACAGTACTTTGAATATAATTGTCATCGTCAAGATAATATCTGTAATAACCGGTATTCTCCATATATTTTTCGGTAACCTTAACATCGGCCCCGAAAACACACACAGGGAAAAATATTAAAATTAGCGTAATAAACAGCTTTTTCATTTAATCACCTTGTTTACTTCGGTTATAAGACCGGAATCATCACTTAATACAACATATTCATATATGTCGCTTTCGATAATATCATTGATTCGGAGCTTCGGGTCGGCCTTCTTAAACTCCGGGGCGGTGTCCGACGTGCAGATTACAACATCCACTGCTCCCTCCTTAATGTCGGAAAGCAGATTTTCAAAGTCTGTATATACCGTGTATTCACAGTCATCGGCCGCAGGCGCATAGTCTCCCAAGCTGAAGCCGCCGTAAAGAGCAGCTTTTTTCCCCGAAAAATCACCGGAATCTCTATAGTCCCCATAGCCTGCGGCGCAGAGGTTTTTAAGCGCTATAACATTGCTTTTTAAAACTCCGTAGCCAACCGAGGATGTCATGTTTACATATTTTATAACCGCACCGTAATCATCGGGGGAAAGCTCAGAGCTTTTTCCCTCCGTAAAAATAACCTCCTTGCCGTCATAATAGTCACCTGCGGCAAGCTTTATTTCGGTGGGACATTCATACCCCTGTTCAAGGCCTATAATAACGAAATCATCATCTCCGCCGCAGCCGCAGAGGAGACAAAGAGCTGCGGCAGCCGCAAGAAATCTCTTCATAAAATCACCTTATTCAAACATTTTAGCAAGTTCCTCCGAGGCTACAATCCTTATAGAGGTTCTCCTTGTGGGAGTTGTAATAACAAATGCATTTCCTCTGCCGTTGGTAACGATTTCGTCCTGCTCTGCTTCGTTTATAGCCCCTGCCTTTTCATAAAGCTTACACAAGTCATGCATATCGTTGGGCGCAAGGGGGAATATGAAAGAATACTGACAGGCGTTTATAATCGCAGTGGATTTTCTTGCTATTTCCTCTGTGCCTACAAAGTCTTTAATGTTCTGCGTAATTATAATCTGCATACCGTTATATTTTCTGATTCTCTTGGCAAGCTGATACATAAAGTCAAGAGCAATGGGATATTTGGGGTCTATAAATACATGGGCCTCATCTATAACGACGATTATTCTTCTGTTAGCCTTATATGTTATGTTATAGTCTCTGTTTTTGATAATCTCATTGTCAAGCCATTTCAAAATAAGAAGCATCTGTGCATTCGCAACTGTGTTGTTCTTATTTGCGAGAAGAGACTGGAAGTTAAACACGCTGAAGTTTTCTTTAACATCAAGTGTTGAGGGCCCGTTCCACAGGTTGGAGTTTCTGCCTCCGGTAGCAAATTTTGAAATGTAGTTTATGAGAATTCTCAAATTACTCTTGCTGTAGTCGCCCTTAACCGTCTGAAAATCTATAAGAAGGGTGTCATAGAGGTCGTCAAATATGGGATAGTCTTCAGGCTTAAGCTTCGACAAATCGGTCATTTCGTCAATTCCCTTTGATTCATATACCCTAACAAGAACATTGTTAAGATATTCAAGTGCATCATTGTCAATTCCGGGAAGAATCTGTTTGAAATATTCTTCCAAAAACTGCAGATGAACAGAGAAGCTGACCGAAGCCGACTCTTCATCGCTGACCTTTTCATCATCGCTCAGACAGGTTATAATATGGAAGGGATTTATTCTTCCCTGTGTAGCCGAACCCACGTCTATAACATTCCCGTCCAGATTGCCTGCAAGAACCGTATATTCGTTTTCCGGGTCAAGTATAAACACTCTGCTGTTTTCGGCGGCCAAATTCGAAAGAATCGTCTTGGTTGCATACGACTTGCCGCTTCCCGACTTGCCTATAACAACCATATTGCTGTTAACTCTTTCGCTGTCTCTCTTGAAGAAATCAAGAAATACGGGCATACCGGAGGAATTGCCCAGATTAATTCCGCCCACATCCGAAATATGGCTGTATACAAAGGGAAATACTGCGGCGATGGATGATGAATGTATGGCTCTGCCCTTTTTTCTTAACGGATCAAAGGCTGAAATTTGAGAACCCACAAACATATCAAACTGCCTGAAAAGCATATCGGTAACTCTCAGAGACTGCTCGGAAAGAATTCTCCTAATCCTCTTTTTGATGCTGTTCTGCTGCATATTTTTCGCCAAATCGGGATTAAGCTGCCTCATACTCGCATCATAGTCATATATTGTTATATAAATATTGACATCGAAAAGAGTTTCATTATCGCCCTGTAAAAGCACAAGCAAATCCTGAAGGGTCGCTATATGGCTCTGCAGCTCTATAATTTTACTTTCCTTTGCGGTCATACTCTCCTGACCGTGAAGCTCCATAAGAGAACGGTCGATATTTTTTACGGCCTTAAATCTGTCTATGGGGTTTATCTTCATAACAATCTTTGTATCTGGAATGTTAAAAAGTCTCGATCCCCAAGCATTTCCTATGGTTGTGGGATAGTTTATAACCCTGAGGTTATGAGTCACTATATCGTCGATTTTGATTGTTCTCGGAGTAAACTGAACCTTGTGAGGAAGAATCCATTCGTAATATTCTTCCTCGCTGAGCCTGTCGATTTCTCTTTCGTCAAAATCGGTGGTAAACGTATATTTCAGGAAGACGGCCAGTTCCTTTGTATTGAGCATCTTAACCGTCATACCGCCCTGAGCCATCTGGTCCATAACCATACCTGCGGTTTCGGCTACACCCGAGGCTGTTTTGTCATATACACAGACGTAATGAAAACAGTCATAAACCTTGTCATTATAGTTTAATTCCTCTATTTTGGCAATTCTGTCATATATGATTTCAAGCCTGATTCTCAGCTCTTCCTCTTCAACGGCTCCGTTTACATATGCGTCGCTTAAAGCCTCGATTTTTTTATACTCTGTATCGATATATTCATCATAGACAATAGGTCTGTCTATTTTGACTATCGAAAGAGACTGATCCTCGCTTATGTTTCGAAGAGCTGCGCCGAAAACTCTGTCTATAATGTAGTTCTGTCGGGATTCTGTCAAAAAACGGAACTCCATAGGCGAAACCTCGATAACCTTGCAGTAATATTTTGAGTCGAAATTAATTGTGGCGTCCGATATGCCCGTGAAAGCAATTAAATCGGGAACCTCAACCCGGCCTTTAGGGGCCTTTTTACTGCCTTTGCCCTTTTTCTCGGTTTCCTCCTCCTCTTCTTCCTCCCACTGTTCTTCCTCCTCTTTTTTTACCTTTTCATCAACACTGTATTGAGATTCGGCAAAGGAAGGTCTTGAATAGTGTTTTATAATGTGAGCCAAAAAGACATAGTTTTTGTCTTCATCAATTGAAATAAGAAGGCCCACAAACAAAATGAGTATAGCCGCCACCAAATACATCTTAAAGGGAAGATTGGAGCAGACAACCAGAACCGCAAGGGTGACACCTACCGCCCCTACAAGGAAGTCCGCAACAGAGATTCCCTTAAAAAGTTCCAAGCTTACATTTGTTTTTTTGGGAATTATTCTCATTTGCCTTTTCCTCCTTGATTATTTTTACTCCTGTTTTCGGCGTGTCTTGTTCTGAATTCATTTAAAATAACATCTACCCTTTGAGATCTGTCTTCAGCCTGTCTTTCTTCCGTTCGAACCGGCGCAGGCGTAGGCGAAGGATGGGAAACGCTGTCCTGTCTGATTTCATCAACTTCATTTCTCGAAGGCATAGCCGAAGCGGTGAAGGCGCCTATGTTGTCCCATACGCCGGGCTGTTCGGCTTCTCCGGCATTATCTACATAGTCGTCATATTTCTTAACAACGGCCTCCCTCGCCTCATGGCTTTCGGCATTGACATATTCTGTTCTGAATTTATTACTATTCAAATATTCATTGCCGTGATTACCG
>JAJQCI010000180.1 GCA_021202835.1 Clostridiales bacterium
GCGGAGAAAAAGTTATTATGATATTAAATTTCATAGTATATTGACAAAACGGGGAGGTGGGGTATAATAAAAATTATGACTGTAAATGTAAAAAATATACCGAATTCAGCGATTATTTTGTGAAAATTGCCCATAAAATCTGTGAGGTTCGGCGTGGATGGTGAAAATATGAATAGAAGGGCTTTGAAAGCAATATTTTTGGCTTTAATTACAGGCGTCTGTCTGGCTTTGGCGGTTTCGGCCTATGCAGGCTCCGACGTCAGGCGCGTTTATGTAGGCGAAGGCGTTACATTTTCAATATATAAAATAGGTACTGCCGACAGCGAGGGAAACTTTGTTCCCGAAGAGGCTTTCAAAAACTACAAGGTAGATTTTGAAGATGAAAACTGTGCCTTAACTCTGGCGATTTATGTTGAAAGAGACGGTATCGACCCCGTAATGACAGCCGTTACCGACAGTGAGTCCGCAGTCACCTTCAGCAACCTGTCAAGCGGCGAATATCTTATATTAGGCAGTGATTTTACGGAAGGAAGCAAGGTTTACACGGCTCAGCCCGTTATAATATCCATAGGCGAATATACCGGCGGCGAGGTTGAAATCACCGAAAAATATTCCGTTTCGGAGCTTTCAGAGGGCAGCGGAGTAACAAGCGTTTCCGTTATGAAGGTTTGGAGCGGCGGCAAGGCCGAAAGCATTACCGCCCAGCTTCTCAAAAACGGCAGTGTTGCCGACGAGGTGGTTTTAAACGACAGCAACAACTGGCGCCACACATGGAGCGGCCTTGACGAAAACAGCGTTTGGCACGTTACCGAGAAAGAAGTTCCCGACGGCTATAAGCTGAGGGTTGACGAAGACGGCAGTGTCTTTATACTTGTAAACACCGAAGGCTCCGAGGAGGAATCCGGCGAGACCACAACCGAGGGCCCGTCTGAAACTACATCGGAAGGCCCTCCGGAGACAACAACAAATGAAAGCGGCGGAGGCGGCGGCGAAACAACCACAGAAGCGCCCACCGAAGCCACAACAGATTCGGAAACGGAAGCAACAACCGACTCCGACAGCGAAGAAACAACAAAGCCGCCCGGAGGAGGCGGCGGCAGTGAAACAACAACAGAAAACACAACGGAAACAGACAGCGACACAGAAACACCCACCAAAAAGCCAAGCGGCGGCGGTGGGGGCGGCGGCAGCTACTACCCCGAAACCTCTACCGAAGCCACAACCGAAGGCTCCGGCGGCCCTCCCGACAGTGACACAGAGACTCCCCCTCCGGGAAGCTCAGACGACAGCCCCGGCTCCAATCCTCCGGGCAGCAGCTCAGGCTCAGCGGACAGCTCAGGCTCAGGAGATACCTCCGACGGCTCTTCAAGCAGCACCGCTTCGGATTCATCAAGCGACAGCGCCCATGTTCCCGATGACTCATCGGCAGGAGTGACTAATGGCGGTGAAGCCTCCGGCGCAGGCGCTCCCCCTGAAGGGGAAACGGCTACATTGCCCCAGACAGGCCAGCTTTGGTATCCTGTTCCCATATTGTTATGGATTGGAATTATTTTCCTTGTTTTGGGAATAAGAAGAAAGAGTGTCAGCCTATGAACAAAAGAGGAAATTTGTTTATAGCAATAGGTCTTTTGTTTATAGCGGCGGCCTTTGGGCTTACGGCATATAATTTTTGGGACAACGGCAGGGCGGAGAAAGCCGCCGCCGGGGAAACAGCTGTTTTAAGCGAAAAAATCAGCGAAGCGGCTGAAGACTCACTGGATAACTTTACATCCGACGCCGTTCCCCTTTACGTCCGCTATCCCGATATGGAGATGCCCACTGTTGAAATAAACGGCTCAGGCTACATAGGTATTTTGGAAATTCCTTCACTGGGGCTTAAGCTCCCCGTAAAAGGCGATTACAGCCTTGCCGGCCTTAAAGAGGCCCCCTGCCGCTACAGCGGCTCGGTTTATAAAGACAATATGATTATCTGCGGCCACAATTATAACTCCCACTTCGGCAGTCTTAAAAATCTGGAAGGGGGCGCAGAGGTCAGCTTTACCGACGGTGACGGAAATCTGTTTGCCTATCAGGTTGTTGACATTGTTCAGATTGACGGAAACGACGTTGAGGGTATGGAGGAAAGCTCCGAAGCAGACAGCTGGGATATGACGCTTTTTACCTGTACTCTGAGCGGTCAGAAAAGAGTGACTGTAAGGCTTGAAAGACTCAGTAAAAATCTGGAAACGGAAGGAAACTTTGAAATTGGCTGAAAAGGAAAAAGAACTGCGGCGAATGAACCGCACGGAACTTATAGAGATAATTTATGTTTTACAGCAAAACGAAAAAACTCTTCGTCAGGAAAACGAAGAGCTTAAGGAAAAGCTTAAAGAAAAAACAATCCGCATAGCCGAAGCCGGCTCAATTGCGGAGGCTGCGCTGAGCCTTAACCGTATCTTCGAAGACGCTCAGGCGGCGGCTGAACAATATCTCCACTCTGTGAAGGAAATGACAGAGGGAGCCCTTAAAAACCAAACCGAGGATGTGAGGGAAAATGGCGAAGAAAACCCATAAGCCTGTATCCGTTCCCGGTGAAGAGGCGGTTTTGGCCGAGAGAAAAAGGCTTGCCTATATGAAAAAATTTCGTACTGTTCTTATGAGTACGGTTTATGTTCTTATTGTTGTGGCGGCGGTTTCCGTCCTTCTGGCGACGCTTTTTCTGCCTGTTCTTCAGGTTTCGGGCAGCAGCATGGAGCCTACCCTTTCCGACAGGGATATTATTCTTCTGTTCAAGGGCGAAAGCTTCGAAACAGGTGACCTGGTGGGCTTTTATTTCCAAAACAAGCTTCTTCTTAAGCGTGTTATAGGCGGCCCGGGAGATATTATAGATATCGAGCCGGACGGAACGGTTTATGTAAACAATGTTAAAATAGACGAGCCCTATGTTACCGACAGGGCTTTGGGAGAGTGCGACCTTGACTTTCCCTATCAGGTCCCCGAAAACAGATATTTCCTTATGGGAGATAACCGCTCAACCTCTATTGACTCCAGAACAAGCGCAGTAGGGTGTATTGAGGTTGACCAAATCGTAGGGAAGGTTGTTGTAAGGGTTTGGCCTTTAAATCAAATAAAATTTATGTAATGACCACTGAAGGGGCCGGGCCTGCCCTGCCCGTAAGGCTTTATATAATATAATCACGTTAATTATTGCAGGTAAGCCGAAAACAGGTTCGGTGTTCTCTGTATGATTAATAAAAAAATTCACACAAATTTACGAAAGGAGGAGTTAAGCGGCAGGGGGAAGTCCCCGGCCACAAGGGCAGTTTTAAGCCCGATACGGTGCTTTGCACTGTATATTGGGATACATTGCTTTGCACAGTATTATAAACAAAAAACAAATTTAAATTCGAAAGGAGAAATTCTAATGAGTAAAATTAAAAAAATTGTCGGCGTTATGCTGGCGGTAATTATGGCTATGAGCCTTACCACTGTTTTCAGTATCAGCTCATATGCGGCTGACGGAAGCATTACAATAAACAAAGCCGTAGAAGGCGAAACATATTCTATTTATAAGATGTTGGATTTGTCTTACAATTCGGCAAGCGGTTCTTATTTATACACAGTTGATTCTACATCAGACTGGTATGATTTCTTTAAAGACGACACTTACGGAGCATATACCTATGTGTCATATGACAGCAGTACAGGTGAAGTAAAATGGACAGCGGCTTTATCAGGCGGTTCGCAGGCTGCAGCTTTTGCAAAGCTTGCAACGGCTTACATAACAGCCAAAGGCTTGACAGCAGATGATTCGGCAGTAGCAGGCTCATCAGGCGTAGTAGAATTTACCGGTCTTGAATACGGTTATTATCTTATAAGCTCCACTGTAGGAACATTGTGTGCACTGGATTCAACAGACCCCAGCATAACAATAGACGCTAAAAACGCAGGCCCCAGTGTAAAGAAGGAAGTTGAGGAAAATTCCACAGGTGACTATGGAACTTCAAATAATGCAGGTATTGGCGATACCGTAAATTACAAATCCGAAATTTCAAATGCTTACGGTGCTGTAAATGTTGTTTTGCACGATACATTGTCCGAAGGTTTGACTTTAGACAAAACCAGCTTTGTAATTACATCTGGTACATCAACGCAGACTGAAGTAGATACAAAATATTATACCATTACTTATCCCGATTCGAGTGATCCGGATTATGACGGCTGTACATTCGAGATTTCCTTTACCGATGAATTTACATCATCTGTATTGGCATCAGGACATTATATAAGAGTTACATATTCGGCCACAGTAAATGAAAATGCTGTAATTGACAGCACAGGAAACGAGAACGAAACATACATAAGCTACGGTCAAAGCTCAAAGTCCACAGAGAGTCAAACTATCACATATGTATATGATATGTATATTTACAAGTATTCAGACACTGTAAACGATCCGCTTGCAGGAGCTAAGTTTATACTTTACAGGGGTACTGTAGGTGCTTATCAATATGCAATTATAGATAAATCTACCGGAACAATAACAGGCTGGACATCTACCAGAGCGGATGCAACAGAGGTTGAATCTGGTACCACAGGCTTAATTAATATTGCAGGCTTAGACGCAGGAACATATTATTTAGAAGAGACAGAGGCTCCGTCCGGCTACAATATGCTTGGTTCGGCGATTACAGTAGTAATTGATGACAGCGGAACAATTACTTCACCCACAACGACAGCGGTAACCATAAGCGGTACTGATTATGACACAATAGGCGTTCAAAACTCCAGCGGAGATGAAATGCCTGCAACCGGTGGTATGGGCACAAAGATTTTCTATACACTGGGCGGCCTTTTGGTTCTCTGCGCAGGAGTTCTTCTTATAACAAAGAGACGTATGGGAAGATAAATAAAAGCAAAAACCTAATATTTTAAGTATCATTTAGAGTATCCCAGCTGATCCCGGGCAGGGAACAGCTGGGATTTCTTCTAAAAAAACAAAACAGTAAAACAGTCGGGAGAAATGCCTATGGTCATAAAGCGTGAAAAACGTGAAAAGAAAGAAAAAGGAAAAACCGGAGACAGAATTGTGACTGCTGTTTTGGTGGCTGTTTTGGTGGCAGGGCTTGTTATAATGCTTTATCCACCTGTCAGCAGCTGGTGGAATAAAAAGGTTCAGACCAGTGTTGTCAACGGTTATGAAGAAAAGGTTATGTCTATGGCGCCTGAGGAGGCCGAAGAAATGATTGAAGCCGCCGAGGCCTATAACGAAGCTTTATATCAGGTTGGCAGTTTTGAAACCTTAAGCAATCCTGAGGCGGTTTCAGGCTATTATGACACCCTTGACATTACCGGAACGGGAATAATGGGGTATATTACCATAGACAAAATAGACGTTCTTCTGCCTATTTATCACGGCACAAGCGAATCGGTCCTTTCGGCCGGCGCAGGCCACCTTGAGGGAACCAGCCTGCCTGTTGGGGGCGAAAACACCCACTGCGTTATTTCATCACACAGAGGTTTGCCCGGGGCCACTCTTTTTACAGATTTAGACCTTCTTGAACCCGGCGACACATTTACAATCACAATTTTTGACAGAATCTACACATATGAGGTAGACAAAATTTCAATAGTACTTCCTACAGAATTCGAAAACCTTTATATTGAAGACGGACAAGACTATGTAACCCTTATGACCTGCACGCCCTACGGCATAAACACCCACCGCCTTTTGGTAAGGGGAAAAAGAGCCGGCGGTGTAGGTATGAACAGACTTATCCGCATAACCTCACAAGCTTACAGAGTTGACACGGTAATTGTTGCCATTGTTGTTGCGATGCCTATTTTGGCGGTTCTTCTGATTTGGCTTATTATAACCACAGGAAGAAGAAAAAACAAAAAAGAATGATTTTGGCCGGTGAAGC
>JAJQCI010000082.1 GCA_021202835.1 Clostridiales bacterium
TTTATGTACACATGGGAATTTTCACAATATTCACAATAATTTTCCCGAACACATTGTGTTAATTTTTTAACAATTGATTGACACCGGTCTTATGATAATGTATAATGGAAATAAATTATAAGAAAGGAAGAAAAATATGGAAAAAAACAACAGTGTGCAAAACAAAGAAAATAAAATGGGAACCATGTCAATTAACAAGCTTCTTGTTACCATGTCGGTTCCTATGATGATTTCTATGTTGGTTCAGGCACTTTACAACATTGTAGACAGCATGTTTGTTTCGCAGATAAGCGAAAACGCCCTTACGGCTGTTTCTCTGGCCTTTCCGGCCCAAAATCTTATGATAGCCGTTGCATCGGGAACCGGCGTAGGTGTGAACGCCCTTCTGTCAAAATCTTTGGGGAGCAAAAGCTTCAAAACCGCAAACAAAACCGCAAGCACGGCGGTTTTTCTCTGGCTTGTGAATTTTGCTGTTTTCGCTGTTTTGGGGGTTCTTTTTTCACGCCTGTTTTTCGCCGCTCAGACAGATGTTGAAGAAATCATAGACTACGGACATTCTTATCTTTCGATTTGTCTTATGTTTTCTCTTGGTATGTTCGGCCAGGTGGCCTTTGAAAGGCTTCTGCAGTCTACGGGAAAGTCGTTTTATTCTATGATAACACAGTCAACGGGGGCGGTTATAAATATAATTTTAGACCCTGTATTCATTTTCGGCCTTTTCGGCCTGCCCAAAATGGGAATAGCCGGCGCAGCAATAGCCACAGTAACGGGCCAGTCGGCCGCTTGTCTTTTGGCAATATATTTCAACATTAAAATAAACAAAGAAATTCACTTCAGCCTTAAGGGCTTCCGCCCGGAGGCCAAAATTATAAAGGGAATTTATTCCGTAGGTGTTCCTTCTATACTTATGATTGCAATAAGCAGTCTTATGACCTTCGGCATAAATAAAATTCTCATTGCCTTTTCAACTACCGCAACGGCTGTTTTCGGCGTTTATTACAAGCTTCAGAGCTTCGTATTTATGCCTGTTTTCGGCTTAAACAACGGTATGGTGCCTATTGTGGCCTACAATTACGGTGCGGAAAAGCCTGAGCGAATAACAAAAACCCTGAAGCTCAGCATAATTTACGCAGTGGCCATTATGTTTATAGGCTTCGGTATTTTCCACATTTTCTCAGCTGAGCTTTTGGGCATATTCAATGCTTCCGAAAATATGCTGGCCATAGGTATGCCGGCTTTGAGAATCATAAGCATAAGCTTCCTTTTTGCAGGCTACTGCGTGGTTGTTTCATCTGTTTTTCAGGCCTTGGGCCACGGCTTCTTCAGCCTTGTGGTTTCGGTTCTGCGTCAGCTTATAGTGCTTTTGCCTGCGGCATACATACTTTCAAAATTCAGCTTAAACAGCGTATGGTTTTCCTTCCCCATTTCGGAATTTGCCTCACTTGTGGTATGTACGATATTTTTGAGATATACATATAAAAAGGATATAAACCCGCTTAAAAAGGCTGCGTAAAAAGGGGACAGAAATGAAAGATAAACCTATGTATGTCTGTCCGGTATGCGGATATAATGGCTTATATGAATCGGCATATTCACATTACGCCGACGGCAGCTATGCTCCGCCCGATGAGCTGTGCCCCTGCTGTAGGTTCCAGTTCGGCTTGGACGACTTTGACTTCGATAACAGTGACTGGTATAATCCGAGAGAAAAAGCCTTTGAAACATGGAGAAAAGAGTGGATTAAGGATGGAATGAAGTTTTGGTTCAAAGAAAAACAGCCCAAAGACTATAATCCCGAAAAGCAGCTTAAGGAATTAGCGGAAAAGCCGATAAATTAAAGGAGCCGACAAGCCTCCACGTTTAAGGGGAGGGGGACCGCCGTCTGACAGTAATCGACTCGCTTACTGTAAAACAATATTCGTGGCATTATGCAGTTTTTGCATACCATGGTGGTGGAGAGGTACTGCAAGTTGTACGTCCGAATCGGGTGCCGCCCGGTTTTGGCGTGTCCCCGGCAGCACCTCTCAGTCACCGATGCATACGAATAACAAATTGATGCCCGACAATATATACAAGCTTTATCTAACTGCCACAGGGCGGCGACAGCTCCCCTTGGAAGGGGAGCCTTGGCTGCAACCGCAGTTAAGGAGCTTAAAGACCGGCTTTCGGCAAAAAGCACAGATTAAAAAAGCTGCACTTGATAAATGTAATGCAGAATTTATACAAAATCTAAAAATGACTTATATTTTTTGTTGAATTGCCACAAAAAAATATTTGTCAAATATGTCGGTTTTGCTTGACTTTCAAGGTGCAAATGGAGTAGAATAGTTATAAGGAATTATTTTCTTTTGTGGGGTTATATTATAATTATTCGAAAGTTTGGTTTTAACCGGTTTCGGTATAGTAAAGCCGCAAAGTAAAAATATGCGTTTTTAAAACGAGGAGGACGGAAAATGAGAAAAACTAAAATTATTGCAACAATCGGCCCGGCAAGCAGCTCAAAGGAAAAGCTGAGAGAATTAATGACAACGGGTATAAATGCCTGCCGTATAAACTTTTCACATGGTACACATGAATCACATCTGCCCGTAATAGAAAACATAAAGGCTGTCAGAGAAGAACTGGATCTTCCCATCCCTCTTATTCTCGATACAAAGGGCCCTGAAATCAGAACAGGTAATCTTGAACAGGAAAATATTCAGCTTACAAAGGGCCAGACATTTATTTTCACAACAGACGACATTATAGGAAATTCAGAAAGAGTTTCCGTAACATATGAAAACTTCCCCAACGACCTTAAGGTAGGCGCAAGAGTTCTTGTTGACGACGGCCTTATTGAGCTTGCCGTAACGGGAATTAAAGACACAGAGGTTATTTGTACGGTTAAAAACGACGGCGTTTTGGGCTCACACAAGGGCATCAACTTACCCGACGTTAAGGTTAACCTGCCTGCTCTTACCGAAAAAGACCTTGAGGACATTAAATTCGGTATCGAACAGGGCTTCGACTATATCGCCGCTTCCTTTATTCGTTCCGCAAAGGACGTTCTTGCTATCAAAAAGGTTCTTAAACAGAACGGCGGCAAGACAATAAAGATTATTTCTAAAATTGAATCCCGTGAGGGTGTTAAAAACCTTAACGAAATTCTTTCCGTAACAGACGCAATTATGGTTGCCAGAGGCGACTTGGGTGTTGAGATACCTTTCGAAGAGGTTCCCGTTGTTCAGAAACAGATGATTCACAAATGTATCGACAAGGGTATTCCCGTTATTACGGCAACACAGATGCTTGAATCAATGGTTCATAATCCCCGTCCCACAAGAGCCGAAGCCTCCGACGTTGCAAACGCAATCTATGACGGAACCGACGCAATCATGCTTTCAGGCGAATCTGCAAAGGGCGAATATCCCGTTGAAGCCGTTAAAGCAATGGTTAATATAGCAGAGAGCATCGAAAGCTCAATCGATTATTCATCCCAGTTCAAGGGCAAGGGCTCCGCAAGACTGACTGACATTACAAACGCAATCTGTCACGCTGTTGTTACGTCTTCGTCCGACCTTTGTTCAAAGGGTATTATAGCCGTTTCGAACTCAGGCTTTACAATTTTCAAAATAGCTAAATTCCGCCCTGCTGTTGAGCTTTACGGCTATACGGCCAATCCTTCCGTTGCACGCCAGCTTAACATAGTTTGGGGAACTGTTCCCGGGCTTATTCCCTTCGTAAGAACGAACTTCGCAGACCTGTTTAATGTATCCGTTGAAAAGTGCAAAAAAGACGGCTACATAAAGGACGGCGACATCGTTATGCTTGTAGGCGGAACACCCGTAGGAAAAACCGGCAACACAAACACAATAAAGGCTCATGTTGTAGGCGAGGGCTTCTTATAATTAACAAATTAATAATAAATATTCAAAAGAACCGCAGGTATATTTAAGCCCTGCGGTTCTTTTGGATTATTATAATAATGGAGGGTTTTTATTTGCTGCGGTTAAATAGCTATGGTAAGCTCTTCTATATTCCGCTCCAGGCTGTTAAAGAGGCGGGTATAAACCTCTGTACATCTCGTGTAGCGTGAAAACAGTTTTTCGGCATACTTCTCATCACTGTATACCTTCCAATAACCGCAGAGTTTAAAATTATTGCCTTTATTTTTAATGAAGCCTATAACGTCTTCAATGGGGTAGCTCAGGAATAATCCGATTTCGTGGGGAAAGGCTGCGTCCTGGCTGAATCTGCGCATAAGTGTTTCTATAAGGTCGTCAAAGTGAAAGCTTGTATAGCCTATTTTTCTTAAAAAGCTTTTCACTTCGATATTATCCATATCCTTCATTAATCCGGTTTTTCTGCACACATATATCAGAGAAAATTTAGGAGTTGTTTTTAAAATGTAAATAAAAACGCCTTTTTGGGATAATTTTTGATTTAAACTGTTTATTTGCGCTTTCAGCATGTTCGGCTCCGCACTGCAGTTAAAAAGACTGCCTGTTTTTAAACCTCCCAAAACGGGGGAGCAGTTTTTTATAATCAGATCTTCCATTTGCTTACCTCCTTATAAGTAATTTTAAATCAGCATAAAAGCCGTAAATTAATAAGCTGCGAAATCCTTTCCGAACTGTTCACATTCCGCTAAGCCGTCATCATCGGGGGTGCCGTTGATAATAAGCCCGTTTCCCATAAGGTCGGCGCCGGCGGCCTTGGTTCTGTCTTCCCAGTCTCTCATCCACTGGCCGTCTCCCCAGCCGTATGAGCCGAAAAGAGCCGCTTTTTTTCCGCCGATTAAGCCTTCCGCCTCTGTGAAGAAGGGTTCAAATTCTCTCTCTTCCAGAACCTCGTCGCCCATAGCCGGGCAGCCGAAGGCTATTTTATCATAGTTTGCAATATCCCCTGCGCTGAAAGATGAAACCTCAAATACATCGGCTCCTGCCGCTCCGGCAATTGCATTAGCCATCATTTCCGTATTTCCCGTACTCGTCCAATAAACCACTGCTGTTTTAGCCATTTCTAAACTCCTTTCATGGTTAGCCTTGACTAACCTAACCTTAAAATATTTGGTTAGCCCTCGCTAACCACTGATATTATTATACATGGCTTCCGTTGTTTTGGCAATATCTTTTTTTAAATTTTTCATTTTTATTCTTCTGTATTTGTAATAATTCAGCCGTGCATTTTGCACAAACAGAGCTTCAAAAGCTCGCAAAGCGATTTTAGCCATACACCGACAGCTTCTCAGCTGAAATTTACGGCGAAATCCTATTCAGGATCCCCTTGAAAGGGGAGTATTGTCGGCAGCCGCAGTTTATCAGCTGTGCTTTGTAAAATATCATTTAATTTTATTATGGCTTTTCGTCGAAAAAATATTTTTGAAATTTTTGTATTTTAAACATCTTAGTTTTCATAACGAAACAGCTCAGCCGTGTAAGCGGCGCCGGCTGCTGAGCAGACACTTTGTGAGCTTTTGGCATACCTCCCATGTAAAACCTGCGGCTGAACTGTTGCTTCATAACAAAAAATTTTCACTGCATTACTCGGAGCGCTTGACAATTTGTTTTTTTTGTGGCATAATGTATAGGTAATCAAACGAAGCGTGGCTCAGTTTGGTAGAGCGCTGCGTTCGGGACGCAGAGGCCGCAGGTTCAAATCCTGTCGCTTCGACTTATTTTAAGCTTTGGGATTGTTTTTACAATCCCATTTTTTTAAATATAAAAAAAGCAGCACTAAACTGCCGGAAAATCGTAACAATTCAGCCTTGCCCTGCACGGGCGGAACGCCAAAAGCTCGCAAAACGTCTGCTACGCATCCGACGCCGTTTAGACGGCTCAATTTTTGCGAGTATTTGGCGCTCCGCTCGTGCCTTGCTGATGGATTTCTGTATGAAAACTCTGG
>JAJQCI010000197.1 GCA_021202835.1 Clostridiales bacterium
AATGCCGTCAGTGTTTCGGAGAAGCTCTTAAATCTCTTTCGGACCGCAACTGATAAATTATAATCTTAAAATATTTTAAAGATATGTCCTCTGAAAAAATAGCCGAAAAGCTTAATATTACACCGGGAAATGTCAGAATAAGCTCTATGAGGGCGCTTAAAAAATTAAACGAAATTTTAACAGAAAAAGGTTTTGTGTGGGAGGATATAAAATGAGTGATTTATTCAGAAAATCAGCTTTGGAAAAATTTTCTTCTCCGGAGCAGCTTGACAGAACTATTGTTATTACCTCACCCCTTTCGTGGCTTGCCATTGCAGGCTTATTCATAATCACGGCGGCTTTTGCGGTTTGGGCTTTTATGGGAACCCTGCCCAGCACAATTTCCACAACGGGTATAATTATAGGCGGAAGAGATGCCATAGGGGTTCATACAAGCTACGGCGGAATATTGATGAAATATTTTGTAGATATAGGCGACAGTATTAAACCCGGAGATGTAATAGCTGAAATATCCGACTTCAGCGGAAATATTTCAGAGCTTAAGTCAACCCAAAAGGGAATTGTTTCATCTCTTAATTATAAGGAAAATGAAGAATTCGAAAGGTATGCCGAAATTATAAGCTTATCCCCTTCCGAAAACAGCGATGATATTATAGTATGCTATTTTTCCGTTGATGAGGGAAAGGCTGTTTCCGAAAAAATGAAGGCTATTGTCACACCTACATATGTTGACGGACAAAAATCAGGTCATATGGAAGCCGTTGTTATAAGTGTAGACGATTATGTCACATCTCCCGAAGATATAAAAAAATTATTGGGAAACAATGATATGCTTGTTTCACAAATGGCAGAAAACGGCGCTTTAAACACAGTTGTTCTTGAAATAAAAAAAGACGGTTCCACAGCAAGCGGATATTATTGGTCAAGCAAAAAGGGAGCTGACATTGAAGTAAAAACCGGTTCACTTTGCACGGTTCAGATTATTACAGACGAAAGCTCTCCCGTTTCAAGAATATTCCCGGATTATAATAACACGGCGGAGGGATAATAATGAAAAGCAATTATGTTAAAACTCCTACCGTCTTCCAAATGGAAGCCACCGAATGCGGAGCTGCTTCTCTGTCTATGGTTTTTGCTTATTACGGCAAAAACATAGCTCTCGAACAAATGAGAATAGAAACAGGTGTTTCCCGTGACGGCTGTAATGCGGCAAATATTTTAAAGGCGGCAAGAAAATTCGGTTTGGACTGCAATGGTTATAAATTAGAACCGAAAGATTTGGAAGAAATAAAATGCCCTTGTATAATACATTGGAATTTTAACCACTTTGTTGTTTTTGAGGGCATAAAAAAAGGTCACGCCTATATTAACGACCCGGCTATGGGCAGAAGAAAACTGACTCTGAGCGAGCTTGACGAGAGCTTTACGGGTATAGTTCTTACATTTGAGGTTACCGATAAATTTGTAAAAGAGAAAAAAAGCGGAATATTTTTCAAAACCGTTTCGGAAAGACTTCATGGTCAGTGGGATACTGTTGCAAAATTGTTCTGCATAGGTCTTCTGCTTGTTATTCCCGGGCTTACATTTCACGTTTTATCGCAAATTTTCCTTGACGACATTTTGGCCGGAGGAAATACCGGCTGGTTTGAAGGCTTTGCAGCCATATTAATTGCCGTTACTTTGCTGAGCACGGCTTTAAGCTGGTACAGAAGCCTGATTTTACAGCGGCTTCAAACAAAAATGATTCTGATTTCAGCCCATAAATTTTTATCTCATCTTTTTCGTCTGCCCATAAGCTTTTTTGACCAGAGATATGCCGGTGATTTGGCAGGCAGAGTAGAAAACAACAACAATATAACCACCTTTTTGGCAGGAGATTTGGCCGAAACCGTTTTGAACATATTTGTAGCTGTGTTCTATCTTATTCTTCTTATAATTTACAGCCCTTTACTTACACTTATTGGTTTGGCAAGCGCAGCAGTAAATATCATTACCGTACAGCTGAGTTCAAAAACAATAGCCAATACAATTATGAAGCTGAAGCAGGACCAGGGCAAAACCTCCGGCGCTGTGTATGCGCAGGAATCAACATTACAAGCACACTCAAGGCTTCAGGCACGGAGAATGAATATGTCAGCCGAATTTTAGGCTATTATGCCAAAAACATAAATATAGAACAAAAGCTGAGCAGGCTTCAGTCTCTTATAGACATAATTCCCCAGACGGCAGACTCTGTTTCTACTGTTTTGGTTCTCATAATAGGCAGTATGTTTGTAATAAGGGGGCAGATGACAGTAGGTATGCTTGTTGCCTTCGGCACTCTTTTAAGCTCATTTACGGCTCCCGTTGAAGAGCTTGTAGGCTTCGTTCAGCAGATTCAGACTCTTAAGGCCGATATGAGCAGGGTTGATGATATTATGAATTATAATCCTGACCCTAAATATATTGAAAGAGATGATATGATTAATATAAAAACAAAGCTTTCGGGCGAGATTGAGCTTAAAGACATCAGCTTCGGCTACAGCATTTTGAAAGAGCCTCTTGTTGAAAATTTCGGCTTCAGTCTTTCAAGCGGAGAGTCAATCGCCTTTATAGGCTCATCCGGCTGTGGAAAATCCACTGCGGCAAAAATCATAAGCGGCTTATATCAGCCCTGGAGCGGCGAAATTCTTTTAGACAATATGCCTGTTGAAAGAATACCCAAAAGTGTTTTATATGCCAGCGTTTCTACGGTAAGCCAGAATATTACTCTTTTTTCGGGAACAATTAGAGACAATCTCACAATGTGGAACAGCGGTATTTTGGAAGCCGATATGATACAGGCGGCAAAGGACGCCTGCATACACGACATTATCACATCAAAGCCCGGGGCATATGACTATAAGCTTTCGGAGGGAGCTTCAAACCTTTCGGGAGGGCAAAGACAAAGGCTTGAAATAGCCAGAGCCTTAACCACAAACCCGTCAATAATGATAATGGACGAAGCTACAAGCGCCCTTGATCCCATTGTTGAAAAACAAATAATGGATAATATAAAACGCCGTGGCTGTACATGTATCGTTATAGCTCACAGGCTGAGCGCTATTCGTGACTGTGACAAAATTATAGTAATGAAAGACGGAAAAATTGCCGATATGGGCAGTCATGAAGAGCTGGCAGCAAAGGAAGGGCTTTACAGGACATTTATAAATAATTCGTAAGGAGCCGTTTGAAATGAGCAGAAATATACTATTAAAGGGCGGAGAAATGTATCTCTGCGAAGACAATATAAGCACGCTCAGAATATCTGAGGGAAAAGTTTTGATATACATAGTTCCCGTTGCGGAGGGAAAAGCCGGCAGACGCTCATTCGCTTATGAGGCTTCTCCGGGGGAGTTTATTCCGTCCTTTGACTATACGGATTTTACGGGAAAAAGGTGGAAGCTGGGCTTTACCGCCGTAGACAGGGCGTCTGTTGAAATTATTTCCGAAGAAGCTTCGGAAGAACTTAAGGAAGAGTTTGCCTTTAAAGCAAACATAAGAAGCTATTATGACGAAGGCTTTGAGGAAGGCCTGGTTGAAAAATATCAGCTTAACATAGTTACGGAAGACGGCTTTATACATAAAACCGAACGTCAGCAGAAACAGGTTTATGAAGACGGCTTAAAGATTATATATAACCTTTTCAACAAAAAACACAAAGCAATAAAGACCGACAAAGACAACAAGAACGCTCTTTATGACGCTGCAGCATATATCTGTGAAAAAGAACATATTGAAATTGCCGAATTTTCAAAGGTCAACGAAAGCTGCAAAAGGCATATTACCGTTCCCGACATAGCGAGAATTTCCCACTTTATCTGCCGAAAAGTTGTCCTTCAGGAAAATTGGCATAAAAGCGACTGCGGCTCGCTTATTGTTTTCGACAGCGAAACCGGTGAGCCATATGCCTGCGTTTCAAAAAACGCCTCAAAATATTATATTTATGATCCGGTTTCAAAAGAACGCAGTATATTAACAAAGGAAAAGGCCGACAGTATGGCTTTGGAAGGATATATGCTTTACCGTCCCTTTGACAACAAGGTTTTAACCTCTAAGGATTTGATAAAATTCGGCTTAAGCAGCATAAAGCCTTCGGATTTTTTGCTTATGATGATATTTATGCTTGTGGGGACTTTAATAGGCCTGCTTATTCCTGCGCTTAACCAGCTTATTTATGACAGCTATATACCTATGGGAAACAAGGCCGTGATTATTCAGGTTGGCTGTATAATACTTGCCTTTATGATAGGCAATATTACTTTTTCCATAGTGAGAGAACTGGCGAGCTTCAGAATTTCAAGCAGAATAGAATATGATTCCCGCGGGGCATCTTACAGCAGGCTGTTTAACTTAAAAGAGGGTTTTTTCAGAAATTTTGACAGTGCCGACCTTGCCCAGAGAGTTATGAGCATAAGCTATTTTGTAAGCAGTATTATAGATATAATATTCGGTGTTATTTTAGCGGTGGTATTTGCAGGTGTATATCTTTTTTGTATGATAAAATATTCTCCTGAGCTTTCCCGTGCAGCTTTGCTTATGCTTATTATATACAGTGCCGTTATAACGGCTTTGTCACTGATGTCAATAAAATATTCCAAAAAGAGTATTGAATTGGGCGGCAGAGTAAGCTCAATCATGTTTCAGTTTTTAAACGGCATATCAAAAATAAGGATTGCCGGTGTTGAAGACAGAGCCTTATATGAATATTTAAAGCCTTACACAGAAGTCTGTAAAATCGGAATGGAATCTTCAAGACTCGACAGAATAATATCCGCCTTTGAAGATATCGGCGGCTGTGCTTTTTCACTCGTTTTATATTATATTATGATACACAATAATATGAACATAACAATGGGTGCGTTTATAGCCTTTTCTTCTGTATTCGGTTCATTTTCATCTTCATTTATGCAGCTTACCGGAAGCATCAACGATGTAATACAGCTTAAACCTTACTACAACAGAATAAAGCCTATTCTGGAGGCTGTTCCCGAATACAGCGACAACACAGACCTGCCGGGAGATTTAAAGGGCGAAATTGAAGTAAGCAACCTTACATTCGCTTATTCAAAAGACGATGAGCCTGTTTTGAAAAATTTTTCTCTTCACATAAAAGAAGGAGAATATGTAGGCATTGTAGGTTCTTCGGGCTGTGGAAAATCTACGCTGATTAAGCTGCTTCTCGGGTTTGAAACACCTCAAAACGGCAAAATCTATTATGACAAAAAGGATATTGAGAGTTTTGACAAAAGAGAGCTTAGGAAAAAAATGGGGGTGGTATTACAGGACGGAAAGCTGATATCAGGCAGTATATATGAAAATATTATAATAACGTCTCCCAATATCACTTCCGAAAGAGTGTTTGAAACAATCAGAGAGGTTGGGCTGGAAGAAGATATAAACAATATGCCTATGGGGCTTCATACAATCGTAAGTGAAGACTGCGGCACAATTTCCGGCGGACAGCAGCAGAGAATTTTGATTGCCAGGGCCATTGCTTCAAAGCCCAAAATACTTATTTTTGACGAGGCCACAAGTGCGCTTGACAATGTAACGCAGTCAATGGTCTGCGAAAGTATAGAAAAGCTGAACGCCACAAGAATAGTTATTGCTCACAGGCTCAGCACGGTTATTAACTGTGACAGAATTATAGTTCTTGATAAGGGGAATATAACAGAATCCGGAAGCTATGAAGAGCTTATGAGTAAAAAGGGATATTTTTACAATATGGCGAGCAGGCAAATAGCATAGGTCTTATATGAAATTTTTAAAATTTTTATAAAATAATTTGTAACAGATGTGTTGTTTATGTGTATACACATATGTAACGAGAATAAATAAAAATATTCAAAT
>JAJQCI010000088.1 GCA_021202835.1 Clostridiales bacterium
ATCGAGAGGATAACGGCCGAACAGCTTTTCAAAATGAGAGATTGTGTGAAGCTGCATACCATATTCCGCTCCGAATTTTATATTTATTTTGTTTTTATATAAATTTTGAACTCTTTCTATCTCCGAAACATATTCGGAATAATCTCTTCCGGCAAAAATATTTCCGTCACGATATCTTATTACATCTTCGTCGTCGGGGTTTGCTTTAACCCTGAAATCCACATGGTCTGTTATGCATATTTCGTCCATATTCATTTTAAGGGCGTCTTTTATTACGTCTTCAGGTAAATAATCGCTGTCGTCACTATAGCTTGTGTGAACGTGATAGTCTGCAAACATTTTAAGGCCTCCTGCTTATATCTAAAAAATCCCCTCGGCCGAATATAAACCGAGGGGAATAAATTATTAATTTGCCGTGGAAATAACTCTTTTTAAAATCTGGTCAATTTCCTTTGCGCTCATTTTATTGACATCAAATGAAGATAATTCCTTCGTTTCCGGAATCTTCTCCGCTTCAGGCTGAGTATTGGGTATTTTAACGTCAAACGGAATACCGTTTTGCAATATAATCTGCATATAAAACATATTTATTGCATTAGAAGCGGAAAGTCCCAATACCTGCAAAATGCTCTCAGCCTTTTCCTTTACTTCGGGATCTATCCTTGCATAAAGATTAGCTGTTTTTGCCATTGAATCTCTCCTTTCTCCGTTTGAACATCCGCTATACAATAATTTGACGAAGGCTTTTTTGACAGAAGCCTCTTCGGCTTAAAAAGCCGGCTTTATTCCTCGGGCTTTTCTGTTGTTAAACTGTCATTTTCAGATAAATTTTCTGCGTCCCTGCATATTCGCTGTAAGACGTTTTTTAAAGTATCTTCATATAAAGCCACATAGCCAAATTCCTGAGGTTTCGGACAAGCGGAAATTTCAAAAGGTATCTTTTTTTCTCTTACTACAGTTCTTGCAAATATATTAAATGCTGTTGTTGCGTTCATGCCTAAGTCAGCACATAAAAGGTCAAACTGTTTTTTTAAATTTTCGTCCATGCGGATGCTGAATGTAGACTGCATCACTCCACAACCTCCTTGTATAGTATACCCGATTATTCTGTAAAAGTCAATAATTTTAAATGCAATATGTTTTGTTTTAAATAAAATCAAACACATTTTATAAGCCGGTATAATTTTTGATTTTATCAGTCCAAAACCTCTTTAATCATTGAATACAGCGCCTTAACAGCCTCTGTTTTTGTTGCGCCTGTTTCTTTATCGATAATTGAAGAATATACATGGGGTATAATCTTTTTCACTCCTGCGTCTACGGCTATTGTCAGAATTTCTTTAAAGTTGGTTAAATCTATTCCTCCTGTAGGCTCAAGGCTGAAATCGTTTTCTGCGCAGGCTTTGGCCACAGCTTCAAATTCGTCCTTACATTTTAAGCCGCCCATGGGGAAATATTTAAGGGAGTTTGCCCCCTGCTCCTTAGCCATTGCTATGGCTGTTTCAACGGGAACAACGGCAGGCGCCATTTCCTTTGCCAGAGGGCCTGTGGATATTTTTACAAAACCGACTTTTCCGCAGGGAGCAACCATAGAGTTCATAAAGGGGCCGTCTCCCGTTAAAGCTCTTGTATATCCTCCGGCGGTAAATGTCTGGTTTATGTGTTTGGGCTTTATAACACCCGATATTTCAGCCACAGCCTTCCACTGGCCGGGGTTTCCTCCGCCGAGGCCAACCGAGATGCTGTTGTCAACCTTGCTTTGATATTTTTTCATATCCTCAACAGCAGACTCTACATCGGGGTAGTTTGAAGAGAGAATTCCCAAAGCTACGTGACCCTCTGCCGCCGCATAAAGCTCCTTTGCGTTTTCTATGGAATTTGTGAGACAGTTTAAGCAAACTCTGTCTTTATAAAATTTAAGTCCGTCCATTTTATTTGCCTTCCTTTCCTATTTCTTCGATTCTGCTGTAAATATAGTTAAGCTCGTCTTTTGATTTTAAGGGGCGAGGGTCAATAGCAAGAGAGCCTAAGTTAGCCTGATAGTCTCTTGTGTAAACTGCCGTTTCACCCTCACAAAGCTTGGAGATCATTTCTCTTGCCGAAAAGCCGTATTCTTCTTTGTTAAAGCTTATTTTTGCTCTGTAAATTTCTCTTCCGGCCTCGTCCTGAATAATTTCGGCCTTACAGCCGGGAACAGCGTTTATTTTTTCAACAAAAGGCACTAAATCTTCTTTTGTAACAACCGGTGTGTGTTCGCCGTTTAAATTTTCGCTTATTGCCTGAACAAGACCCATTATGCCTTCCTTGCCTATTTTCATTGCCCTGCCGATTCCCTTATACTGCAGACGCATATTTGAAGCAAGCTCGCTTGTTTTACAGACTGCAAAACCGCTTGTGGGGCCTTCTATTGCCTTGGCTCCGCTGTAGCAGACTATATCTGCACCCATATTTATATAGCGGCTTAAGTCCTCCTCGGCGGCGGCGTCCACAATACAGGGTATGTTAAGTCTGTTTGCAAGCTCGATTGTATCTTTTACGTCCACCATTTCCTTTTGTACACAGTGGTGAGACTTTACAAAGAGGATCGCCAGAGTGTTTTTGTTTACGGCGTTTTCTATATCGCTTAATTTTGAACCGTTTGCAAAGCCGACCTCAACAATTCTTCCGCCGCCGATTTGAACCATTTCGGCCACAGGGGCTCCGAAGTCAACATTGTGGCCCTTCAGCATAATAACCTCTCTCTTGTCTATATAGGGAAGTCTGTCGTAGAGGTGCTGAACCAAAGACAGATTATCTCCGCATATCAAGGAGGCAACGGAGAGAGCTATTGCCGCCGAAGCTCCGGAAGTAACACAGGCATCGGCAGCCCCTGTCATTTCGCCTATTTTTTTGCCTGCAAATTCAAACAAGCTGTCTATCAAAACATAGTTGCCTGCGGCTTCAACAAGAGTTTTGCCTACTCCGTCGGAAATAGTTGAAACGCCCAGCTTTGTCATACGCCCGGAAGCATTTATAACCTTTTGCAAACCGTTTTTGCCATATATATTTTCCATATTTTCCATACCTTCTTTCTGCGGCATTTAAACCGTAATTATCAGAATATGCCCAAAACAGCCGTTATAACGGAAACAGCCACGATTGTAAGAAGAATTCTCGTATATCTGGGGCCTTTCTTTCTGAGATAAGCATAAATTATAAATATAGCGGCCAATGGCAGAAGGCCGGGAGCAATAACGTCCAAAACCTCTTCCTGAAGGGCGATTGTGCTTCCGCCGGAGAAAGTCAGCGCCAGAGGTGTTGTCAATGTAACATAGCTTGCGGAAAGAGCACCCATCATAGTAAGACCTATAATGTTTGCCGTAAAGATAATACTCTTCATCCGCCCACCGTTCAGCAGGGATATAATTGATTTTTTGCCCAACTTATATCCGTTGTGAATTAAATAGTAGGAAATTATGATTGTACTTAAGGGATATAATATAAGAGGCGCTATACCGCCTATTGCCATACCGTCGGAAGCAAAGGGCAGGAAGATAGAGAATATAATAGGCATAACCGCAGCCCAGATTATAGCGTCGCCCATACCGGCTACGGGGCCCATAAGACCTGTTTTGATACCTGTTATGGCGTCGTCTGTTACATCTTCGCCGTTTGCCTTCTGTTCTTCCATAGAGATTACTATACCTTGAATAATTGCGCCCAATATACCCTCTGTGTTAAAGAATACCAAGTGCCTCTTGAGGGCTTTGCTCAAATCTTCATCGGTTGAATAAAGCTTTTTTAATATGGGTGTCATTGAAGCACAGAATACAAGGCTTTGAAGTCTTTCATAAGAGTTTGAAAGCTCAGCGCCGGCGTAATAAATCCACATGGATTTTGTTATGTCTTTTTTAGTAAGTTTTTTGTTTGTGTTGTTTGTTTCGCCCATAATTATTATGCCTCCTCTTCTTTAAGTTTAAACAGATTGAGCAGCAGTGCAAAGCATACTGCGAATATAGCAACTGCCATAGTTCCCAGGTTAAGATAAAGTACAGCGAAGAAGCCTATTATGAAGAAGGGAATAAGGCTCTTCTTGCCGATAACTGTAAGGGTGATTGCAAAACCGAGAGCAGGAAGAATTCCTCCCATAACCTCGAATGAGTGAGAAAGCCATTCGGGAAGTATTTCTATAAGCTTCTGAGCGGCGTTTACTCCGAAATAGTCAATTATAAACACTATGGGGAAACGAATTATAAAGCCTGCAATAGCAGGATAAAGAAAAGCAGCCCTCAAAATTCCGTTTGTATCGGCTTTTTCCGCACAGCGGTCAGCCATATGTACCCAGATTGCATTTGTTGAACGTCTGAGCTGGTCAACGAATACGCCCAAAACTCCGAAGGGAACAGCAAGAGCAATAGCCGTTTCTGCGTTCATGCCTGCGGCTACTCCCAGAGGGATAGCTATACAGCCGGCAAGAGCAGGGTCACTGGGAACGTTTCCGCCGGGGGTTGAGGTTACGCCCATATAAACCAGCTGAAGGCCGGCGCCTATTTTCATTGATGTGGCCATTTCTCCGGTGATAAGGCCTACAAAAACCGCAATTGTGACAGGCTGGAGAAGAGCTGACGAAAAGGTGTATCCGAAACGCAGTCTGCAAAACCAGTAGTAAAATCCCATAAAGATTGCTATACCTAAAACACTCATAATATTCTCCTTTCAATGTATGTTTAAACATATATGAAACCGCAGCCTAACAGGCTGTTTTAACGATAACGCTTTAAAATATCCTCAAATTTCATAGGCGTGTCTTCCGGAATCGTCTGGAAAATTATGTTTACGCCCTTATTCTTTAAATGCTCTAAAATTTCAACATCGGGGTCGTCTAAGGTAATGTTCTGGAAAACAACCTTGCGGTTCGGCGCACCGCCGAGACCTCCTACCTGAATTTGAGAAACCTCCACGCCCTTGTCATAAATCTCCTTCATTGATTTAAGATTCGGCAAAAGAAGAAGCACTCTGCCGTTTCCGAATTTGTTTTCGCTCCATTTTTTTATTGTGTCGGCAATGCTGTAGCACTCTACCTTAACTCCGGCAGGAGCCGAAAGCAAATAAATTTGAAGCATAAATTCATCCGCCGCAAGCTCGTCGCTTACAACAACTATTTTGTTTGCCTGTGACTGGTTTATCCACTTTGTCATAACCTGCCCGTGAATAAGGCGGCTGTCAATTCTGCATAATACAATTTCTGCCATTGTCAATTCTCCTTTCCGGCAATAGCCTTTCTGACATCTTCGATTACATCCTTTACCGCTTCGCACCCTGCCTCATATACACGCTGAGCCTCAAGCTCGCCGTCAAAGGTGAGCTGTGAACAGGCTTCAAGAAGCATAGGCGCATTCAGACCCGAATACACTTTTAAGTTATATTCACTGCCTAATTTTGCTGCCACATTTGTGGTTGTTCCGCCGAAAACATCTGTCATAATGACAGAGCCTTCCGGCAGCTTTTCAACCTCTGCCTTTACAAGCCCCATATATTCTGAAAGGGTCATTTCCGGAAGAAGTGCAATTTCACTTACAAAGTCAACCTTGCCTAAAATCATAGAAACGCCTTTCAGGAGAGAGATACCCCAGCCGCCGTGGGTCAGCAGTAAAATTTTGGGTTTTGCGTCCATTTTTTATCTCCTTTCCTCGGGGAAACCTTTTGCCCCGAAATTTTGCACTTAAGAGGCACTTGTCTTAAGTTTGTAAATATATTCTAGCACAATGTGTGTACATTGTCAATAGTCAAAATAACAAAAATCGTATATTTTTACTCAAAGTCGGCACAAACGATGTAAATATTTGGAAAAGGCTTTATGAGGTATTACCTAAATTTTTT
>JAJQCI010000037.1 GCA_021202835.1 Clostridiales bacterium
CAATAAAAGATATGCTTTCGGAAATTTCCGAAAAGGCTCAGTTGTTGTCAGAGGATTATGAAAATCCGCAACTTGCTGATTTAAAAAATAATTTTTCACCTTATTATATGACAATGGATGACAAATATTTGGATGATGAATATAATGAGACTGTTGTGAAAGAAAATATTGAAACTGTAATTGACTTTTATAGCCGCTTTGTAAAGCGAATGAATAAAATGATGGAAGATAATCCGGAAACAAATTTAATTTCCATTATGGGACCTTAATTCACACATAAATGCGAATATACATATTTGTAGTTCGGCTGTTATTTTCAATTATCAGATAAACAGCGTCTGTCTTATCCCTGCCGTCAAGCCCTTCCATCTATCTGCTTTTACAGACTTCTGCGATACTATGGGCTACTTCTGTACGTTCAATCCACACCTTGCGATGTGTGTTAACAGAAGATAAATTTGCTATTTGACTTCCTCCGAATTTTTCCTCACTATGGACACCCCTTGTCCTAGGCTATGTGTTTCCCACTGTCAGAGCGCACTGCAGACTTTCACCGATTAGACTGCGCACCCATGCAGGGAAAACCGAAAAATTTCAGGCTCCGCAAAAACGGAGCCTGTATGTAGCGTTTTTATTAATCGTAAAGTCTTGAAATGGGAAGTCCCTCGTGAATTCTGTAGACAGCATCGGCAAAAATCTTTGCTGTTGAAAGAATTTTAATTTTGGGGATTCTCTTTTCTTCGGGGAAATATATTGTGTCTAACATAATAAGCTGGTCAATAGCACAGTTTTCTATTCTTTCAAGGGCCTTGCCAGAGAAAACGCCGTGAGTACAGCAGGCATAGGCAGACTTTGCCCCTCTTTCCTTAATAGCGTTTGCCGCATTGCAAATTGTGCCGGCAGTATCAATCATATCGTCAACGAGAATGGCGTCTTTGCCTTTAATGTCGCCGATTATGTTCATAATTTCGGAAACATTGGGACGGGGACGTCTTTTGTCTATTATGGCAATAGGAATATTCAGCTTTTCTGCAAAGGCACGGGTTCTGGCTACAGAGCCCAGGTCGGGAGAAACAGCAACCAAATTATCCATATTGTCTTCAAACTTCGATTCATAATAGTCCGTAAGAAGAGAATTTCCTCTTAAATGGTCTACGGGTATATCGAAAAAGCCCTGAATCTGAGCACAGTGCAAATCCATTGTCAAAATTCTGTCGGCGCCTGCCGTTGTAATCATATCCGCCACAAGCTTAGCCGAAATGGGATCTCTCGGTCTTGCCTTTCTGTCCTGTCTTGCATAGCCGTAGTAGGGAATAACGGCGTTAATTCTGCCTGCCGAAGCTCTCTTACAGGCGTCAATCATAATAAGCAGCTCCATAAGGCTGTCGTTTACGGGCTTTGAGGTTGAGTTTACGATATAAACGTCTGCCCCTCTGACTGTTTCAAGAATGTTTATGCTTATTTCGCCGTCAGAAAACTGACCCACGTGGGCGTTGCTCAGGCTTAAGCCAATTTCCTTCGCAAGGCTTTCTGCCAAAGGTCTGTTTGAGGTTCCGCTTAAAATCTTAATATTTCCTCCGGTCATATTCATGGAATTATTTCCTCCTAAATAAAGATATACCCATTTTTAACAGCTGCCCGGCCCTGACGCAAACGCTTTGCGAATTATTTGACTTAGCCGCTGTCGTTTTATATGTTTTTGAGTGGTTTTAAAATTTTTTACTTTTTATCCATCCAGCCGTCAATGTTAACCTGGCGTTTGCGTGCTATTGACAGTGCATGGGGCGGAACATCGTTGTTTATTGTTGAGCCTGCCGCAGTTACGGCGTTTTCACCAACCGTCACAGGCGCCACAAGGTTTGTGTTGCAGCCTATAAAGGCGTTGTCCTTTATTGTGGTTCTGTATTTGTGAACACCGTCATAGTTGGCGGTAACGGTTCCGCAGCCGAAGTTTACATTCTTGCCTACGTCGGAATCGCCTACGTAGGTAAGGTGAGAAACCTTTGTGCCGTCGTCTATATTTGAATTCTTTATTTCCACAAAGTCACCTATTCTTACGTGTTCCCCAATGTTTGCACCGGGACGAAGATAAGCAAAGGGCCCTACGGTTGTATAGTTGTCAACATATGCATTCATAAGAACTGACATCTTTATGTTTACTCCGTCTTTTATTTCAGAGCTTACAATCTGAGTGTTTGGCCCTATAACGCAGTCCGTTCCTATAACGGTCTTTCCCTCCAGAGTTGTTCCCGGAAGAATAATTGTGTCGGCCTCTATTGAAACGTCCTGACCTATATATGTGTTTTCGGGGTTTGTTATTGTAACTCCGTTTAACATATGATATTCGTTTATTCTCTTAACAAGAGCCTTTGTTGCCACAGACAAATCAAGCTTTGAGTTTACGCCCAAAAATTCGTTTTCGTCCTTCGCCGTCATAACGCCTACAGGCTCGCCGCTGTTTTTGATAATCTCCATAGTGTCGGTTAAATAATATTCGCCCTGGGCATTGCTGCTGCTTAAATTTGAAAGGGCCTCTTTCAGAACCTTAGCTTCGAAAATGTAAACTCCGGAGTTAACCTCTTTAACGGCAAGCTCTTCCGGCGTGCCGTCCTTCTGTTCGACAATTCTTAAAAACTCGCCTTCGGATGATCTTATAACTCTGCCGTAGCCGGTTGGGTCTTCCTTTATAAAGCTTACACTTGTTGCGCTGTCTGCGTGTTCGGTGTGATAGGAAAAAATTTCCTTTATTGTTTCGGCTTTAATAAGGGGAGTATCTCCGCAGAGAACGAGAACACTGCCCTCGTCTCCTATAAAATCTCCTGCCTGCATAACGGCGTGGCCCGTCCCGAGTTGTTCCTTTTGAAGAGCATATTTAACTCTGTCGCCTATCATCTTTTTGACAAGCATACTTTTGTGGCCCACAACAACGCAGATATCTTCGGCTCCCACTTTAAGAGAAGCGTCTATAACATAATCAAGCATTGTTTTGTCAAGGACCTTATGCAGAACCTTAGGTACCTTAGACTTCATTCTTGTGCCCTGACCGGCAGCAAGTATAATAACCTTTAATTTCTTATTCATAATCCACCTCATAATCATATGCGAAATCCGCTCGCCTATACTATTATATTCTCTCACTTTTACAAAAAATTTTCAATACTTATTTTGCTTTTTCTTAATTTTGTCAATTTTCTATTATAAACATAATTTTTTTCGGAAATAATTGTACATTTTTTAGGGCAATCCCGAAATTTTAAGGATTGCCCCCTGTAATTTTATTCAAAACTTTCCACATTAATGACGCTGTTTACATGCGGAATAAGAGATGACGTGTCAAAGTCATCTGCTTTTTCAAGATATAATTCGCCCTCCGAACCCTTTCTTGTTATATAAAGAGGCTCTTCGTTTCTTGCCTTATAATAAACACACTCCGAATAGTCAAGGTTAAGGTAGAAGTTGTTATAAAATTCTTCGTCCAAAATAACCTCTCCCCTGGATTTTGTATAAACGGCAAAAACATTTGAATAGCTGTCCGGGTCTTCGATTACATAATAAATGTATTCAGCATCATCTGAAATCGCCAAAACATCTATGTTTTGACCTATAACATATTCCTTTTCATTCATATAATAGCAGCAGTCATATGTATACTCCTCTTCATCGTAGTTTCTTACATATGCAATAACATTGCCGCTTGGAGAAATCTGTATTGTGCTTGACGTGCTTACAAAAACATCCTGACAGATCATATGGGTTTCGCCCTTTACCGTATCATAGGTAAAAAGAGTGCCTACATATTTTTTTTCGTTTGAATTCGGTGTAACAAAAGCAACCAGAGAACCGTCGTTTGAAATGGAGCATGAAGTAGCACTCATAGTAAGGCTCTTCTCTTCTCCGTCGGCAAAATATGAAAGCCTGCCTCCGTTTACAACAATAAACCTGTCCTGAGCAAGATTTGACATATAGTCACTGCCTGTGAGGGTTATGCTTTCTCCGTTTTCATCGGTAAAAATCAGATATTTGTTTACGGTTTCTCCTGCCGAAGTGTTTTCGTCTCTGTCTTCAGTTACCGTATATTTGGTAAGGGGAACAACATCGGAACTGCCCGAGCCCTTTGAAAACACAATCACCAAAACCACAGCCGCAAAAACAACCGCCGCCGCAATAACACCTATAACCGCCGTTTTTAAAAGTGAACCTTCTTTTTTCATTGAACATCCTCCAAAGTCTTATGTATATCTTAGTTTAATGTAACAAAAAAAGTCGGAAATGTCAATAGCCGTAATAATTTTTTTGCGGAGCCGGATATAATTTTTAAGCGGAAACAAGCTTAACTGTTTTAAAAAACCGCCTTTTACAGCCCCAGACTTATTAAAAGCGCCTTGTCAACCTTCGTCATAAGCCCTCTGTCGAGATGTCCTATTTTTTCTCTGAGCCTTTTTTTATCTATAGTTCTTATCTGTTCCAAAAGCACAACGGAATCCTTTATAAGAGAATATTTTTTAGAATCGGCCTCTATGTGGGTAGGCAGCTTCGCCTTGTTTATATGGGAGGTTATGGCCGCTATTATTACCGTAGGCGAATATCTGTTTCCTATATCGTTTTGAATAACAAGCACGGGACGAATCCCTCCCTGTTCAGACCCTATAACGGGACTTAAATCGGCATAAAATATATCTCCTCGCTTTACTGTCAAAAAATCACCCCTGTAAGTCTGTCTTTTTCTCTTTGGTTATTATTGACTGCAGGTGTATTTTTTATTCTTTGCTTTTCAGCCCATTTCCGTATAGTTTATTATTCTTATTGGTTTTCCGTCTCTTATATATACTCTGGGGACTCTTTTTCCTACGGCGCAGAGTATCTCATAGCTTATTGTGTCTCCCAAACCGGCAAGCTCGTCAGCGTCTATTTTAAGCCCCTTTTCTTCACCCAAAAGTATAACCTCGTCTCCCATGGCAACAGAAGGAACGCCGCTTACGTCTATCATAAACTGATCCATACATATTCTGCCTACAATGGGAGCATAACAGCCCTTTACTATAACTCTGGCTTTATTTGAAAAGCATCTCATATATCCGTCGGCATATCCAACCGGCACAGTGGCCACCTTCATATCTTTTTTTGCCGTAAAGGTTCTGCCGTAGCTTACAGAAGAGCCTGCCGCCAGGGGCTTTACATAGCCTATATGGGTTTTAAGACTCATAACCGGCTTTATGTCAATGCTTCTTTTTACCTCGTCTGAAGGGTAATAGCCGTAGAGAATTATTCCGGCTCTTACCATATCATATTTAAGCTCCGGAAGCATATCCAAAACTGCGGCTGAATTTGCACAGTGCCTTATGAGCTTAAGGCCTTTTTCCTCCAAAGCACCGCAGACATAGGCGAATCTTTCCGCCTGAAGCCTTGTATAGCTTTTGTCGGCGCTGTCAGACTCGGCAAAGTGGGTAAATATCCCTTCTGTAAATATCCCCGGAAGACGGCTTATATACATAATTTCTTCAATGCTTTTTTCGTTGGGAAGAAAGCCGAGCCGCCCCATACCCGTATCGATTTTTATATGAACCCTGCAGGTTTTTCCCAGCTTAAGGGCTTCTCTTGAAATTTCTTCAGCCATCTCCTTTGAAAAAACAGTCTGGGTTATGTTGTTTTCTATAACGGCTCCTAAATTTCCGCTGACAGTATAGCCCAAAATAAGTACAGGCTCCATAATGCTGTTTGCCCTGAGACTTAAGGCCTCATCGCAGTTTGCCACAGCTAAATATTCGGCACCGTTAAACAAACAGACCTTCGCCGCTTCAACT
>JAJQCI010000196.1 GCA_021202835.1 Clostridiales bacterium
ATATTTGGAGCAGGGCGGAGCCGGGGTCTTTATGCCAAGAACAGAAGACGAAGCCCTTTCAGACAGCAAAAAAGCCGACCTTAGAGAAAGGCGGCGAATGGCTGACGGAGACGACATAGATGCTTATGTAAGCATACATCAAAATTTTTACCCCTCAGAGGATGTAAGGGGCGCACAAGTGTTTTATCCCAAAAGCAGTGAAGAGGGCAGGGCGCTGGCGGAGAGCATACAGAGCAGAATCACCGAAATTGCCGATGAATCAAACAAAAGGGCGGTAAAGGAAAACAACACCTATTACATGCTTAAAAACGCCGAAAAGCCCTCTGTTATAGTTGAATGCGGATTTTTGTCAAACCCGGAGGAAAACAGGCTTTTAAACTCAGAAGAATATCAAAAGAAAATAGCATGGGCCGTTTACATAGGCATAGCCGATTATTTTTCAAAAACAGATAACGGCAGGAGAAATATATAAAAATTTTACTAAAACGATAAATTTTTAACTGCCGCACAGAAGAGCCAGGCCTATAGCCAGTACTATAAACGCAAGTGCCTTTGATGGCAGCAAAAATATAAGGGCTGCCGCCACCATCAGACAGCCCAGAGCCTTTCGGCAGTATATTAACAAAACAACAGCCAAGATAATTAATAATATTGTCATCATTTGTTCATCCCCCGGTTAGTGTAAAAAACTTAAATAATCGTTTTCTTAGGGGGAATCGCCGGAAACAGGGTGATTCCCCTTAAAATCATATAGATTTTTTTTCAAAATTTGAACAGGAAAAATCGGCCTTTCTTTCTATGCCGTTTCTTTTAAGACAGGCTTTCTTCATAGTGCCGTCTACCTCCCAAAGGCCTGAAACGGGGCTGACAGGCTTAATAGCGGAACAGGCCGGGTCAAACCAGTGCTTACAAAAGGCGCATATTTTTGCTGTTTTCATATTTCTTTTCATAAATACCCTCCTCTTTTACAATTTCCGTTTATACCTTGCTTATATTTATAATTTTTGCACATTCCGCCCTGAAAGTCAATAGTATATTTTAAATGGGAGTTTTTTTCCTTAAAGAGCAAAACAGGACTGAACTCAGGTGTTTGAGTTTTTACGCCTGTGTCAGCCCTGTTTTTATTTCTTTATAATATTATTTAGCTTCGCAGATGCCTAAGCTTCCGAAGCCGTTTCCGCAGCAGCAAATAAGAACAAAGAAGAGAAGAATGATAAGTGAGTTATCACCGCTGCCGCAGCCGCCGAAAAAGTTACTGCCGTTTCCGCAGCAGCAGAACAGAAGAATTAAAATCCAAATCCAACTGCAGTTTCCTAAATTCATAGAGAGACCTCCGTGATTCGATTTATAATCTAATATATGCAGCGGCTTTTAAAATAATACTTTTTTTAGACTTATTTGTAAAGACAAGCTGAACTGCTGCGAATTTTGATATAAGTCTCAGCCCAAAATAGCGCTGTCGCTTGTGAATTCTTCGCCTGCGGCTTCTGTGAACTTGCCCAGGAGCTGTTCTACGGTTAAATGCTTTTTTTCATCTCCGGAAATATCCAGAATAACCTGACCCTTATTCATCATAATAAGGCGGTTTCCATAGTTTATGGCGTCCTTCATATTGTGAGTTACCATCATTGTGGTAAGGTTGTTCTTTTTAACTATCTGGTCGCTTATGGAAAGAACCTTTGCCGCTGTTTTGGGGTCAAGAGCGGCTGTGTGCTCGTCCAAAAGAAGAATTTTGGGCTTTACAAGAGTGGCCATAAGAAGAGTCAGCGCCTGTCTTTGGCCTCCCGAAAGAAGGCCTACCTTGTCGCTTAAACGGCTTTCAAGGCCTAAACCCAGTGAAGAAAGAAGGCTTCTGTATTCCTTTCTTTCCTTAGAGGTTATGCCCCAGCGAAGGCCTCTTTTTTTGCCTCTTCTGCAGGCAAGAGCGAGATTGTCTTCAATGTTCATGCTGGCGGCCGTGCCTGTCATAGGGTCTTGAAAAACCCTGCCTATTAAGCTTGCCCTTTTGTATTCCGAAAGCTTTGTAACGTCAACGCCGTTTATTGTAATCGTACCGTAGTCAACGGGAAAAACACCGGCTACCGAATTTAAAACAGTGCTCTTTCCGGCTCCGTTTCCGCCTATTATTGTGACGAAGTCTCCTTCTTTCAAATGAAGAGAAAGGCCGTTTAAAACTCTGTTTTCGTTTATAGTTCCGGGGTTAAAGGTTTTAAAAATTGAGTCTATTTTAAGCATCGTCCCCACCCCCTTTGGCTGATTTAACAATTGTAACAAAATATTGTCTTCCGACGGGAAGAGCAAGACAAAACGCCACGGTTATGGCAGTGAAAAGCTTTAAGTCGTTGGGGTTCATTCCGGCTTTTAAAACAAGGGCTATAATTATTCTGTAGAGAACAGCGCCTAAACACACGGCGAAAATAACCCTTTTGAAGCTGTTTGTTTTCATAGCGAATAGAACCTCGCCTATGATAAGTGACGCAAGGCCTATAACTATAGAGCCTGTACCCATTTGGACGTCTGCGAAGGACTGGTTTTGGGCAATCAGCGCCCCCGAAAAGGCAACAAGGCCGTTTGAAATAACGAGGCCTATGTTAATCATATTGTCTGTGTTTATGCCCTGGACTCTGGCCATCTGCTGGTTTGAGCCTGTGGCCCTTACTGCGCTTCCTATTTCCGTTCCGAAAAACCAGTAAACAAAGACTGAAACTGCCAAAGCGCAGATTATGCCTATAATGAGAATAGATGTGTTTTTGTCTATGCCGAAGGTTACAGTTAAGCCGGTAAAGACAGTGTCGGTTTTTAAAAGAGGTATGTTTGACTTGCCCATGATTCTCAAATTTACGGAATAAAGGGCAATCATAGTAAGAATTCCGGCCAGAAGAGGCGGAATTTTAAGCTTTGTATGTAAAAGCCCTGTGGCCAGCCCGGCAAGCATACCCGAAATTATGGCAAGGCCCGTAGCCGCCCAGGGGCTCATGCCTGTTGAAATGAAATGCGCCGCAACCGCCGCTCCCGTAGCTATTGAGCCTTCAACGGTTAAGTCGGCAATATCCAGTATTCTGTAGGTTATATAAACTCCCAGGGTCATTACGGCCCAGAGAGTACCCAAGGAAACGGCGCTTAAAATAATAGCTCCCATATGTTATCCCCTTTCTCCTGTCAAAACAGGGAATGACGAAGCCGCCATTCCCTGTTTTGACAGGCATTCTGAAAATTTATTATTCGGCTTCTTCCTCCGGATAGGAAACGGAATCAGCGTATTTATCGGGAACAGTAATTCCGAGAGCGTCGGCTGTTTCGCCGTTTATGCAGTATTCGAATTCTGCAGAGCCCTGAATAGCCATTTCAGCCGGGTCGGCGCCGTTTAAAAGAACATCAGCAGCCATAAGGCCGGCCTGATAGCCTATTGAATAGTATGAAATACCAAGTGTGGCAAAGCCGCCTGACATAACCATGCCGGATTCACCGCAGAATACGGGAATACCTGCCGGAACGGCAACGTCGTCAACCAAAGCCATAGATGAAGCAAATACGTTGTCAGTGGGAATATAAATTGCGTCACATTCCGTAACTATGTTCTGTGTGGCCTGCTGAACCTCGTTTGTGGAAGAAACAGTCTGTTCAACAGTATCATAGCCCATAGCTTCACAGGCCTCTTTAGCCATTTCAACCTGTAATATTGAGTTAGCTTCGTTTGAGCAGTAAAGGAAGCCTATAGTTTTAACGTCGGGGCAAAGTTCGCCGATAAGCTCAATCTGCTCTTCAACGGGGTTCATATCCGTTGTACCTGTTACGTTTCCGCCGGGAACATCGTCTGACTCAACAAGAGCGGCCTCTGTGTAGGATGTGATAGCCGTGCCTATGATGGGAATATCGGCTGTTTTGCCTGCTGCAGCCTGAGCGGCATTTGTGGCAATGGCAAAAATAAGGTCAACATTGTCGGCCACAAACTGGTCGGCAATTGTGGAAAGATTGTTTACGTCGCCCTGACCGTTTTCATAGTCGATTGTAAGGTTTTCTCCGTCAACAAGACCGTTGTCGGCAAGAGCATCAACAAAGCCAACCTCAGAATTGTTAAGAGCAACATGGTCCATCTGTTTAATAATACCTATTGTATAATCTCCCGAAACGGTTTCTTCTGAAGCTTCTGAAGTCTCTGAGCTTTCGGCAGAAGTGTCGGCGGCGGTTTCGGCCGGTTCGGAAGAACCTCCGCAGGCAGCTGTTGAAAGCATCATAGCGCCGGCTGTAACCAAAGCAGCGGCTTTTCTTAATTTTATCATAAAATTTTTCCTCCTTAAGATTAATAGCGGCATTTGTAAAATGCTTTTTTACTTAAATAAATTATATGATTATTTAAAGCAAAAGTCAATAGGTGATTTAAAAATATAGCCTTCGCTGCCCGGCAGTTTGTTTTTGCCGGGCCTGTGCTCATTATATTTGCAAAATAATTCCAACTGCACCTATAACAAGAAGGTGAAGAGGATAAAACCAGTAGAAAAAGCCCTTCATATTCAGCTTTCCCCTTCTGCCGTTATAAAGGAGGAGAAGAGGGACGGAAAACAGACACATAAACTGTATCTCCGCCAAATTTTCTGCCGCCAGTGAAAGCCACAGAATCCCTATAGCAAAGCCGGCAAGAGAAAGGCTAAAACAGATTTTTTTTGATGTAAAAGGTAAAAATGACGAAAACGAATCAAAAATCTCTGCAAACACGGGGAGCATAATACCCTGAAAGCCGTAGTCAACATATACCGATTTACAGAGAAAATATGATAAGATGGTGAGACCCAAAGCTGACAACAGCCCCAAAAGACAGCCGGCCGGCTTTTCAGACCTAAGCTGCTTTTTAAAATATTGCAGACCGAATAAAATACAGGCGGAAAGAGAAAAAACAACAAGTGAATTTATATATATTTCTCCGCAGTATACATAGTAGCCCAAAATACATATAAGCCCCAGGCCTGCCAGCTTCGAACAATATTTTATTTTGCTCCCCGTATAAAGGGTGCCCTGCCAAATAAAAAAGGAAAAAAGCGGAAAAGCAAGCCTTCCGATTATTCTTAAAAAAATTATGTTAGGAAAAAGCATATATCCTATATGGTCAGCCGTCATTGAAACAGCGGCTATGATTTTAAGCTCATTTCCGCTTAAGCCCTGAAATTTTTTTCTCATAAACACCCTCCGTATCAGCCGGCTGTTTCAGTAAAACTTTATGAGGCAGTTTTACTGTCAGTTTCTTATAAACTTTGAGTCCTCCGAGGGAACACCATTTTCGTCTGAAATATAGCGTTCAACTCTCATGTGAAGGTCATATTTTTCACGAAGCTCTGCGATTTTTGACATCATGGGAGAGGCATGGTGCAAATCTATAGATTTTTGATCCTTCCAGCTGTCAATTAAAAGAATTGTTTCGGGGTCGCTTAAAGGGGCGAAATATTCATATTTCTCGTTTCCCTCTTCGCTGCGGATAAGCGAAGCCGTTCCGCTTGATTCCATCTCCTCTGCAAATTTGCGTGCGTTTCCGTTTTTGCCCGTATAATATAAATTTACCGTAATACTCATATGATCGCCCTCCGAACTGAATTTTGCTTTGTTATGAGTATTATACCATAATATTCCGAATGTATCAATCGAAAACTGCCATATTGCAAATTTTTAAAAAAGGCTTGTAATATTCTGTTCTCTATATTATAATCCCGTCTTTGACAGTTTGATGATGGAAAAGCCGCTGTGATGCCC
>JAJQCI010000242.1:0-2645 GCA_021202835.1 Clostridiales bacterium
ATAACGGGAGATTTTATTTTTTTAAAGCCTAATTTCATTCTTTATAGGAATGCTATATTGTTTGAAAAGCCTAATCTGTTGACTTCCATTATTCTTCTGTGGTTGTTTATCTTAAAGGTTTCCTCTTGTTTTTGCGAAGGGTGAACGTTTTGTTCACCGTCTTCCTTTACAAGTCTGATTGTGTGTACATTTGCCCTTTCAACAGCATTGTAAATTATATCCGAATCCACAGTTGCTATTGTGTCACCGTCAAAATCCATAGTCCCCAATCTTAAAGGCAGTGTTCCGTAAATATCTATTACAATACCTGTGTCCTGATATTTAAACCATCTGTCTGTTAAACCATTACTTACAACCTTTACATTAGCCCACTCACAGGCAATATGAGGATTTCGCCAAACAGATACCTTCTGTATGCCTTTTCGTTTCCAATAATTGGAATAAACCTCTCCCTTAGATAATGCTCCCTTTACATCTATACCTACTATATATTCCATTAAAGCAAGCAAATCGGGGATTGCCGTTTGGTAGTTTCCTTTTAAGAATAACTTTCTTAAATATCTGTCATTTATAAAGCCCTTTAAATCATGGTCAATCTTTTTCTTTATGTACGGGTCATTTTTCAAGTCGGGATTTAGCTTTAAGGCTTTGTAATAAGGCGGTATTCGGTCATCAGCTTTCTCTTTGTCTATATCTTCATCATCGTATAAGCCCCTGAATTTTATAAATTCCTCTATATCTATATGAAGTATTCTTATAAGCTCAACGGTCGGTTCGGCAAGATTCTTGATTTCCTCGTCTGAAAATTTCAGCGTATTTAAGACTTGGTATGCGGAACACAGCCTATTCTTCAATTTCTCGACAGGTTTTGACACTTCCGATATATTAAAGGTTCTTTTATATGTTTGTCCGTTACATTCTACAGGTGTAACAAAAGCCTTCTTCCATTCGTCAAAGCTGTTGTACAGATTGTGAAACTTAAATTGACTCGCTGTTAAAAACACACTGATTTTTGCCGACTTAATATTGACCTTGTTTCCCCATAAATCAGTAACGGTTAAATGCTCTTGCAAGCCGTTTTCTTCCATATACTTTATATATTCCTTTATAGGAAAAGTATAGAGGTTGCCCTTTATACCCGGAGATACTCTTATTTGCCAAGATGAAGGAACATAGTTAAGCCCCATTTCCTTAGCCCATTTAGCCGCTGTGTCATAATCTACAAGCCCTGCTCCGTCAAAACAGTTTATGGTTTCTTCGGTTTCCTCTAAGATATCAGCATAGTTTTTGACTTCATATTTGTACTCGTTTTTGCCGACTTGTATCTGCTTTACAATATCAAATTTATCCTTTACAGGTTTGGTAAAATCCTCTACAACACAAATGTTAGGCATAGATACAGGTGTGCTGTCTGTAGAGGTTAAGCCTATATAAGTAGAATATTTTGCCGTCTTGCTTTTCGGAAACTCTGTATCTTCGTGAATTCCCACAAGAATAGCCTTCATTACGGCATTGTAAAGTTCTTCCTTTACATAAAGCTCTTTTTTGCTCCTGACGTATGAGCTACCGCACAACAGCCGTTTATATCTGATTTCCTCTAAAACAGATTTGTTATTGTTTTCGTCAACATCTACAATCTGTAATGTAAATGTACCTATATCTTTTTCCTCTCTGTTCTTACAAAGTATGTCATAATATTTGTTGTATGAATTTCCTACCTGAAGCTGTATCAAGTCCTTTACATAACAATACTTTGAACCTCCTGTTTTGAGATTTTCGGGGTTAAAGGCTGTGACTATCCTTATTACCTCACTGCTTCTCATTCTTATTTTATCCTTAGCTAATTGCTTTTTCGTTTTTTGAAACGTTGCTGTTTTATTATCTATGTCTTTTATTTTCAGTCTTACTATTTCAAAATCTTTGGGTTGTTTTTTAACTCTCAATATGTGTTCTCCTTAATCTGTATTTTTGCCTCTACATAATAAATCTTTGCCTTTACATAAAAATAATTATATTGTAATGGCACTGTTTTGGTGCTTCGGCTTTGTCTGTTGTTTATCTGTCATAATATATATTCTGTCTTTCTCTGTAAAAGTTTTGTTTCCGGTAAATGAAAAAAGGAAAGGATTATCTTTTGGCTTACATAACTCCCCGAAGTTTGGTCTAAAAGGAAGTTGTTCTTTCCTCTTTTACTCTCTTCAATTCCCACAGGCTTCCTAAAACAAAAGTGTACTTTTAGCCAGTACATAAAAAAGAAGAAATTATTCTTTGGTTTGCTCAGTTCCCCGAAAACTGACTTAAAAGGAACGGTGTTTTTTTCTTTACTTGGTTGCAAATCCTTCGGTTGTTGCTCACCCTGTACTTTGCTTACAGAGCCTCAGTTGCTTGGTCTTTTTATAAAAAGGGGTTAAAGTTACAGTCTATAGGCTACCCGAAGGAATATCGAAGGTTTCTAATTGTCGATATTGTTAATCAATATTATAATATGTTCCCTCTCTATTATATTTAAATACTTTCTTTCTTATATGAAAAATTTTCTGAAACCCCTGTAAATATCACGTTTATTGGGGGTACTTGTCACGGACGTTTAGCCAAAAGGTAAATTTCGATTATGGATAAGACAGCTTATATTTTAGATGGTGTAT
>JAJQCI010000242.1:2655-5700 GCA_021202835.1 Clostridiales bacterium
ATCACCCTCATACTCTCATACAAGGGTGATATAATTCTTCTTTTTATATAATCAGATTGCTTCTACTAATCTAATGTATTTTTTATGTATCTTTTTCTCTAAGGGAAATGAGTCAAAAAACCGCTAAATAATCACGTTTTTTGGAGGTGCTTAACACCATCATCGTGCTAAACACTTAGACTGCTTCCTTATATTCAGATGTCGTGTTTAACCAATTGTTTAACAATCTTCTCATTCTTACAGAAGGTATGTATATGTTGATACTTTCATCATTACGAATACGGCTTCTCCAAATCCACTGTATCATTTCAGATAAGGCATATAAGTCTTGATTTATCTCAATTCCTCTTTCACTGAAAAATTCTATAATGCTTGGGTGTATATATGTATTAAGGCAATATGCCAAATTATACCTATCCGAATATTTATTAGTAGAACGGCAATTACAGCTTACAAACTGATTCGAATAACCTTTGCCTTTTATTGTATTTTCAGCATCCTTGAAGGTTGTCCACATTATTGTATCTGATTTCGCATCAACAATATGTCTTAAGTAGTTATACAGATTGTTTTTAAGCTGCTTCTTCTTATCCTTATTGTGCGATGCCTTAAACCAATTAGCAGAATAAGCTACTTTCTTCAGGTTCTTTATATTGTTATTAAGGTTTCCGTCATATATGTTTATAAGGCTTGCATATACAGACGTATCGGGAACATAGTAGTCAACTAAGCTGTACCTGTCATCTTCCTTTGAAATACTCTTTGTTTCATATTCGATTTCATAAGCGTCCATATAATTTTTAAGTATAGAAGCATCGAAAAGATATGTCATTATATAAATCTTATCGAATAAGTTGAAAATTTCGGGGGAATACCTCCATACCAAAAATTCATCTCTTACAAGCAAAAGGCTGTGATTGTCGGCTAACATCTTTATTTCATTGTATTTGGTGTCATAATCTATCTTTTCCTTATTCCAAACCACAAAACAATCTTCGTCTATTGTTATAAGACCGCTTGACCTTAAGACCTTTACATCATCTCTGTGTATATCCTTATAGGGTTCTACAACATTAAGGACTTCATCAAGTATTAATGTGTAATGGCTCTTTTTGATATTTTCACGGCTTGTACTGTCCAAATGCTTAAATAATTCGTGTGTAGAAGCTATATCCTCTCCGCACAAAAGCATACCGTTAAGGGCATCAAGTTTGCCGTTTCCTTTATTTATAGGCTGTTTGAAATTTCGCTGTGTTCCGTCAATGATACGCTGTACTTCTTCTAACAAAGGTGTTATGTAAAGGAAGTTGTCATCGGGATTTTCCTTCATATGCTGAATAGCCCAACTTGTCTTACCTGAACCCATTATAGAATCTACTACTGTTACTTTGCTAATTTTTTTGATATTATTAGTCATGTCTTATCTCTCCTATTAATTTGTTAATCTGTTCCGCTGTCTGCGGTATTCTCTGTTTTTGTTTTTTTACTTGTAACGGGTGCAATTCCGTTTCTGGTTGATTAGGTATGTGATATTTTTGTACTCACCTATTATTCCCCATCACATTCCTATTTCGGGAATCTGCTATATTCTTTTTCTTGTAGAAGCAAATCTGTTATTTTTCTGTAGTGGAATACAGCTGTAGGCTTTGCCGTCACTATTTGCCGCCAAGCTCAGACGACAAGCCTATTTGTATATTCCGTAAAAGTGTTTGGGTTAATGATTTTTTTATGCGATGTTCTTTTCTTGCTCTTGTACTACCGTATTTTCTTTCTGTTCTTTTATTCTTTGTAAAAGGTTGGTTGTCCAATTATTCATCATTTCTAAAGAACATTCAAAATCTTCTCTATCAGCTTTAAGTAGTACATCTATATTTTTAATAACAAAGTCACACCTGCTACGGGAATTTGTCATAAGAAAATCTACATCGTGGGAGAAAACCGATACAGCATCTACCAGTAGCTTATTTCGTTCTTCTAAGGCACAAAACGCTTGTTTCTTACCCAATTTATTTTCTAAATCTTTCTTATCTTCCACTAATTCTCTATTTCGTTCTTCGGCATCGGCGTTCCACTGTTTCAAGTCCTCTATTTTTTCTTTGGCTCTTTCCAACTCTTGCTTAACAGTCTCATTAGCGTCTTTTAATTCCTGTTGTATTTTTTCATTTTTGGCTTTTTCAGCATGATATTCTTCAGGGTCTATCTTACAAGCTTCACTTAACCTATCTACTTTTTCACTAAGAGCCATATTTTTTTCTCTGAGTTCATTGTTATTTTTCAGAAAATAATCCTTTGCTTTTTTGAGAGATTTTGTTTTCTCTGCAATTTCTTTTTCCATATACTTTTTCGTTACATCTAAGTTCAATATCAGGTTTCTCTGTTGTTCTTCGGAAAGAGGTGTTATATGGTTTGTTGCCGCTGTTTCTGTTATCAGTTTGTTATCTACCAACTCTTTTATTTCGGGTATTAGTTTATGTTCTATTGCGATACTTCTTTCAATAGTTCGTTTTGAAGTATTAAATTTTGCCGCCATATCAGCGAGAGATTCTTTCGAGTCGCCATTTTGGCAACTTGATTTTCTGTCACCTCCATGTTTGTATCCGCATAATTCTGCATATTCAGCTATGATTTTTCTCTTTTTTGCTTTTGCATTTGTACTCCGGCTAAAATTTGAAGCTAATAACACCTTTAACTTTTTATTTTCATCTGTTAAATCACTACAAATTTTTATAGGTACATATTCCATTCCGAGTTCCTTTGCCGCCCTATATCTTTGATGACCGGAAACAATTGTCATATCAGGAGCAACAATAATTTCGGTAATAATGCCTTCTTCAAGTATAGTTTGTTTGAAATCCTCCCATTCTTTTCCTGTAATATCATCAAAAAATTCGCTGTTTCGGGGGTGTTCCTTAAGTATATCAATATCAACTTTCTGCATATTTTGCATTTGTATCCACCTTTCTGTAATGGCTAAATATTTTCGGTAACGGTTATTTAGTTTAGAGAGCATTTTTCTACGGAGTATCTTTCCGCAATGTATTTGTT
>JAJQCI010000327.1 GCA_021202835.1 Clostridiales bacterium
TTTGGCTATTGCTGGGTGATTTTGTGCACTTTTTTGGTTTTGCTCATTTATAGTTTTATTATTGTTTCAACAACACTTAACATAATATCACCTCATTTTTATTCCCCTAAAAGGGGAAGAGACACCGGTTAAAACAAATGGCTCTTAAGTGTTTTCTATAGTTAAGTCAAAAATTTGAAATTCAAATTCAACGTCTCCGGCTTCTGCCCCTCTGTCCAGCGAAGGATAATTCTTAATGTTCGCCATAGTCCCCCCGGCACGCTCCCCTATGGATTTATTTGTATACCAAAAGGGAAATGTGTCCGTACGCTTGGCAAGATCCATCAAAGTCGAATACTGGGGGCTTGTCACCTGTATAGTAAGTGTGGCTGTTCCGAGAGAATTATTTATAACACTTTTAACAACGTCCCCCTGGGCTCCCACAGAGGTTGAAAAAAATTCCTCATCCTTTTCAATAGTCAGCATATCTTCAGCAAAACCCGTAATGTTTACGCTGTTTACGGTTACTGTTGTGTCCTTTGCGTCATATGCGGCAAATAACATATTACATCACCCCTCTTAAATATTAATCGTGCCGTTAATCGTAACAGTATGAATTGCTCCGGCAAGGTCAAAGCTGAATTTGCCTTCAACATACTGCCTTAATTCTCTGTCGCTTGCGTCTGTTTCACTTCTTTTTGCAAAATTAACAGTATAGCCTGCGTCTCCGTTGTCGTCTTCGGCAATCAGGCCGTTGTTATAAGCGTTCTGCAAAACATTTACAACAACACTTTCCAAAAGGCTTATGCCGCTGTTTGTATAGGGCACCTTGTCATTTATAATAAGTGCCTGCTGAACCTGATATTTGATTTGTGTAATAAGCCAGTCCTTAGCGTCAAGAATATCAATATATTCACCGTTTGCCAAAACGCCCTCACTGGTAACGTTGTATCCCGCCTTTGTCAAAAATACATTCACATTATAGCTGTGATATTCTTCAACCTGGGCCTTTGTGGCGCTTTCATCGGGATATACACCTTTAAGAACCTGATTTTTATATGTGAACGAACCTACGTCTTTACCGCCTGTTTCGGCCATTAGCGCCGTGCCTATTGAGTTTGCAATTTCGTTCCCCTCAGAATCAAACACCTGTATGCCCACAAAGGCCGCCGTTCTTTCAAGTGCGCTGAAAGTTTCAAAATAGCTTACCCAATCTGAATAAGCTAACGTTAAGGCTTCGTCGGCTGTTGACAAATCAAAAATACACACTTTCATATATTCGCTGCTTTCAATATACTGTGCCAGCTTTATAAAATAGTCAACCCTTGAGTTAACCCTGTCGTCGCCGGTTGCAATATAAATTATATAACGCCATTCTCCGCTCATATAATTTTCTAAATCGTCAATATCACAGCCTAAAAGAGTAAGCTTTTCAGGGGGATTTTCCTGAGAAAAAGCAGTCTGAACCAATTCAAGCATTCTGTTTTTATTGTCATTTTCCGTTGTTTTAAGTAATTCCTTTGCCTCATCATAGCTGTAAACATCAGTATATTCTATTTCGCTTGTATCCGTAAAAAGCAATATACCCCCAAACGCCGCAGGATTAACAACATCCTCAACGCTTATATTAACCGTAACGTCACTTATAAAATTCGCCACAATATATCACTCCTTATTTAAAATCACTGAATTAATATAACCATCCTCTTCAATAGGATTATTTTCTTCATTCATAAGCCAAAAGACAACATCAAAACCTTTTCTGTATTCATACTCAATGGTTATAAGGCTGTCCCTGTTGGTTATGGCTGTTACCGTTTCCACAATAACGTCGTTGTCTTTTAAATATGTTCTGCCTGTATGGGTTAAATATTCCCTCGCCTTACTTGCCAGCTCACCGGCTTCAAGCTCATCCTCAGACTGGGCTGTAATGCTCCAAGTCTGTTTCACCGGTATTCTGTCAATCCCGTCAGGATATACACCCCAGGTGCCGTTGTTGGCGCTCTCAAGGGTTGTCACGGTAAACGACAAATAGGGGTAATCCGGCGGTTCGGTATTTTGGGCGCTCCTTATAATCGGAACACCCAAATATTTTTTAAGCCCGACTATTACAGTGCTTCTTAAATTTTCATTGTCAACCATAAAATCACCCCTTGCTAAAGGCAGAAACATATTTCAGCGTATATTGATAAACACCAGTAAACTCTGCGTTCTCAACCTGGCTTTCAACCTTATAACATTTTTCTTTGTAAATAACTCTTGTGTCCACAAGGGGCAGTTCCTCGAACATAAATAAATATTTATCCTTATCTGTCAATGTTCCGTCGGAACGGTAAATTTTGCCATCTGAAATTTCTATAACGGCCCCTGTGAGCGTTTTTTCTTCTTCGGTATATAATTCTTCACCTAAATCATCAAAGCCGTTCTGAGTCTTAAATACAGCGGTAAAAGAGGCGGCATATTTATTTATAAGGTCATAGAAATCGAAATACATTATTCAACCACCCTCCAAGAAATATGGTTAATCATATCTTCTGTATCCACAAGCGGATTATCAGTCCCTTTTACGTCGATTGTAGCCTGTTTATTTTCAGGATCATTAAGCTTCCTTGCATATGTTTTGATTTGAGTGGCAAGCATTTTGCCTATACCTTCAAAAAATTTATCGGCCGTCATCTTCCCTGTCGTCACCTGTTTAAGCAGTTCATCCGAATGCTTCATAACATCATTTATACACTCATCATATCCGCTTCTTAAAAAAGACCTCTCAGGGATTCTCACGGATTTTGTAAGCCAATATAAAAGCTCTATTTCTCCCTTGCTTCCTCTTAAATCCCTCGCAAGAAATTTTTCACCCGTTGTTGATTCTACAACAAACAGATTTTTAAATTCTTTTGCTCTTTTGCCTTTTGCCTTTGGATTAACAGGAACAGTCAGATAATGGGCGTTTTTTGGCTTTATATCACAGCCCCATTCATGAATCGCTGCAAGCCACTCATGTTCACCTCCAAAAACCCCAACCTGAACCTTTTTGCCGCTTAAAATTTCAGTTTCCTTAATCATTTCCGGAAATTTATTCTTTTTGGTTTTCCATTTTACCGCCACGTCGTCACCTCCTCTTTTGCCGAAAGTTAGAGACTTTCGGCGAGTAAAGCTCCCTTGTTATTTCCACCTTCTGACGGCACTTACAAATTTAACTCCGGATGTAATTTCATCCCCCAAAAGTTCTTCGGCAAGGTCAGAAATCAAATCCAAAAAATCACTTGTATTAAACGACTGTGACAGGTTGCTTATGCTTTCGCTGGATATGCCGAACCTGAGCCGCATAATTTCGGCATATTTGGCGGCAAACAGCCTGACGTTGGCCGGCAATGCCGCCAAATCATCATCGCTTGTTATATCAAAGCTTAAGCTTGTGTTTTTTAAAACCCACTCAAGCCCGCTTTCAACAGCCAAACACAGCTTGTCGTCAACGGGCTCTATACCGAGCTTTAGAAGCTTAACCTGATCAGTTGTCATTTACATCAGCTCCGGCGCTGTCGGTTTGAGTTTTGGTTTCTTCAGTCTGAGCCTCTTCGGCCTGAGCCTTTTTCTTTCTTGTTGTTTTCTTTGTTCTGAGCTTCTTTGTTTCTTCTGTTGTCTCCGAGCTTTCGGGCATGGGAACCTCCATACCAGCTCTGTATAATTTTTTATTGAATATTACAGAATGTTTAAACTTCATTGAAAATAACCTCCTTATTCGCTGTCAGCCACTTCGAGAGCATAGCAGTCGTCCATTCTCTCAAAAGATGGAAGAACTATTTCAGATACTGTTGTTTTTGTATTCACAGGGTCGTCGGTAATTGTTACCGCTACGGCGATGCCTGTTTCAACAACACTCACATCCGCCGATACTTTTGTACTTAACGTTCTCTCTTCGGGAGTTGTGCCGAACCACGTTTTACCCAAAGCTCCTTCGGGAAGCATCATAACAATATTGTCGGGATAGAACTTTTTGGCCGTTCCGCTTTCGTCCTTAAACATTTTATTGTAAATCACAATGGAAACGTTTAGTTCTTCTTCAACAAATGCCTTGATTTTGCTTGTTGTTATATTAACGTCAGTGGATAAATTGTTGGAAAGTACTCCCAAAAGAGTATATGTATTTCTTACTCTGGCGCTGTTCTTTATCATATTGAAGGTGGCCTTCGACATAAGAAGAACAGAAGGTCTTTCACCAGTTTCCTCTTCCTGAAGGTCTAAACAGTCTTCCAGATTCTGAATTGGGTCACAGGTGTCGGCTGAATCCCACTTATCCTCACCGTCTTCTATTTTGGCATAGTGCTTTTCGGCCCATTTTCCGTCAGGATCGTAATTATATGTATAATTAACGCCGTCAGCAGAAATGTCAATACCCATACTGCCGCCGATAGGGGCCAAAAGCTGCATTCTCATTCTTTCCGAAACAACCTTTGCCCCGTCAATAAGCGTCTGGGAATCGTTGAATATGTTGTTTAATACCTCTGTGGCATAAGGATCATTTGAATCCTGAACCCTCATAATTTCCTGTTCATCCTTTTCCTTAACAAGCATGGATTCACGGAAGAAGGGCATCTCCGTTTCGCTTACGGCAATGCCAACTCTGTCTCTGAATTTAGACTTAACATCAAAATTACTGGGCATAAGCGACACGGGAAGTCCCTTGTGGCCTCTTATCCACTTTAAATCAAGCCCTGCCTTCTTTTCATCGGGAAATAAACCGGCTCCCAAATAAGGTATGGCATTGCTTGCCGCTTCTGTATAGTTTAAAGCTATCGCCTTTGCGTTAAAAACATCTGATAATTTCATGTTTGTTCACCGTCCTTTTATTATTCTGTTTCAATAGGTAAAAATGTAAGCTGCGGAAATGCGCTCTCATCGGCAGGCGCTTCGGGAAGCTTGTCTCTGTTTATAAAGCCGTGAATAACAACGGTCCCGTTGGGATTTTCCTCTGGATATACATCACTTAACAAAATCCCCACACCGTCAACAATTGTTCCTGCCACTATTATTCCCTCATCATCGGGCGTCAAATCGGAGCAGTCATAGCTTACAGCCACATAATGGTCGTTTGCCAAAATATTAACATCCGCCCCAACACCTGTTGTCTTAAACTTCATTTAAAAGTCCCCCTTTTAAAGATAATGTTTTAAAATCTCATTGCTTTTCTTAGCCTGTTCGGCTCTCTGCTTTCCCAGCTTTTCGGCAAGACTGTTTTTGTCTTTGGCGCCTTCGCCGGACCCACCTGCTCCCCCGTTGGGGCTTCTTCCTGCGGCTTTAAATTTTGCATCCACTTTGGCATCCACCAGCTTGTTTACAAGCTCATTAAGGGCCGATACCTTGCCGTCAATTCCCTTTGTATCTTCGGCCATGACAAGGTCAACAATCTTAAGGGCTGTGTCACTGCCGTCATCAAGGCCAGCCTTCTTTATGGCCCCAACGGCATAATACCTGTTTTCCTTTTCAGTAATGGCCTTTTCTCTTTCTGCTAACTGCGTATTTCTCTGCTCGTCTTCATACTTTTTAAGCTCATCGGCCGTCATTTTCTCTTTTTTCATTTTTTCAAGCTCTCGGTTCAAGGCCGCACTCTTTTTCTTTTCCTCAGCCATAGCCTTCTGAAACCTGAGCTCAATCAGCTTTTCAATGTTCGGGTCATTATTACCCTTATCA
>JAJQCI010000352.1 GCA_021202835.1 Clostridiales bacterium
CTGTAAACCTTACCGTTAATAATTACCTCAACCTGTTTTCTGTTGTTATCATTATCCACGACAACTACCCCCTGTTAATAGGTTAAACTTTCGGAAAGCCTAAAGCTGACCGATTCACTGATATTATTTAATTATACCATAAATATAAAATATTTAAAGAAAAATTTTAACTATTATTAAATATTTTATAAAAAAGTTTATTGCTTTTGAAGCGGACGAAAAAACCGCCGACAGTTTTCGTTCGGCGGTTTTAAACTTTTATTTATTAAGCTTCTTATCGGCTTTAGCCTGAAATTTTTCGTTTGCAACAATAAAGCGCTGGTGTTCGCCTTCCCCGATAAGACCGGCTTCGTCATAAACCTTAAGGCTGAAAACAAGCTTTCTGCCTTCGACAGCTGTCAGCTCACTTTCGCAGATTATTTTCATGCCTACGGGGCTGGCAGACAGGTGGTTTATGTTAAGATAAGTGCCTACTGTGCCGTTTCCTTCGCCTACTTCCGAAGCTACGCTTTTATAGGCGGCCTCTTCCATAAGGGCGATCATAGCAGGTGTGGCAAAAACATCAAGACTGCCGCTTTTCATGGCCTTAGCCGTGTTTTCGGGAGTAACTGTTGTTTCGCTTTTTCCCTTTATTCCGGGAGTTAACATATATTTCCCCCCTTATCTGTAAATAATGTCTTCTCTTGCAGGGCCGTTTGATACCATTGAGATTTTAACGCCGAGCTCTTTTTCTATAAATTCAACATAGGCTTTAGCTTCAGCCGGAAGCTTATCAAATTCTCTTATGCCTTTTATATTGCAGTTCCAGCCCTTAAGCTTTTCTATAACGGGGGTTGATTTATAAAGCTTGTCAGTTGTAAGAAAGTCCTTATAAATTTTGCCCTCATATTCATAGCCTGTGCAAACGGGAATTTCTTCAAGATATGAAAGAACATCCAGACAGGTTAAGCAGACCTCCGTTGCTCCCTGAAGCTCAACGCCGTAGCGTGTGGCAACAGTGTCAAACCAGCCAACTCTTCTTGCTCTGCCTGTTGTGGCGCCGTATTCGCCCTTGTCGCCGCCTCTTCTTCGAAGATCCTCAGCCTCAGCCTCATCAAGTATTTCCGAAACGAAGGGGCCTTCACCTACAGCTGAGGAATATGCCTTTGTTATGCAGAGAATGTCTGAAATTGCATAGGGCGGTATGCCTGCGCCCACTGCGGAATAGCCTGCCAAGGTGGATGAGCTTGTTACATAGGGGTAGATACCATGGTCGGTGTCCTTTAAGGTTCCAAGCTGGCCCTCAAGAAGAATGCTTTTGCCTTCTTTTATGGCTTTTCTGAGAATAAGAGACGTGTCGGCAACATTGTTTTTAATTGTTTCGGCGTAGCCCTTGAGAGTGGCATATACGTCCATATAGTCTATTTCGGGCTTGTTGTAGAGGTGTTTAAGGGTAACATTTACCTTTTCATACATCATCTGAAGCTTTTCCTTTAAAAGTTCGTCGTTGTAAAGCTCCCAAACCTGTAAGCCCATTTTTGAATATTTATCTGAAAAAAACGGGGCAATACCCGACTTTGTTGAGCCGAAGGCCTTGTTTCCCAGTCTTTCTTCTTCGTATGTATCCAGAAGAACGTGATGGGGCAGAAGAACCTGTGCCCTTTCGGAAATAAACAGCTTAAAGTTTACACCGGCTTCCTTAACGGAGGCGATTTCCTCAGTAAGGGAGTTTACATTTAAGGCACAGCCGTTTCCTATAATATTTATAATATTTTCGTGGAAAATTCCCGAAGGAAGCTGATGAAGAGCAAAACGGCCGTATTTGTTTATAATAGTGTGGCCGGCGTTTGCTCCGCCCTGAAATCTGACAACTATGTCAGCTGATTCTGCGCATAAATCCGTAATTTTGCCCTTTCCTTCGTCGCCCCAGTTTGCTCCCACAATAGCTTTAACCATATTTACACCTCGCTTTTTATACACTTAATTCCACATTGCCCAAAAGATCAGCCTTGTTTTCTTCAAGAACAGGCTTAACGTGGTTTTCTATAAATTCAACAACCTGACCCGGCGCTCTGCCTATGAAATTTTTGGGGTCAAGAGTTTTTCTTATGTCCTCTTCGGAACATTTGAACAGAGGGTCTTTAACGATTCTGTCTATAAGGTCGTTGTCGCCGCCCTCCTGTTTGACAACCGCAGCGGCTTCCATAGAAAGCGCTCTTATTCTTTCGTGGAGCTCCTGTCTGTTGCCCCCTCTGTATTTTACTTCGTCCATCATAATATTTTCTGTAGCCATAAAGGGCAGCTCGCTCATGATTCTCTTTTCAATAACCTTGGGATAAACAACAAGCCCACCGGCAACATTCAAATATATTCCCAAAACAGCGTCACAGGCAAGGAACATCTCGGGAATGGCGATTCTCTTATTTGAAGAGTCGTCGAGAGTTCTTTCGAGCCACTGGGCCGAAGCCGTAAGGGCCGGGTTTAAAGCGGCGCTCATAATATAGCGTGAAAGGCCTGTTATTCTTTCACATCTCATGGGGTTTCTCTTATAAGCCATAGCCGAGGAACCTATCTGGCCCTTTTCGAAGGGCTCTTCAACCTCTTTTAAGTGGGCAAGAAGCCTTACGTCGTTTGCAAATTTCGTAGCCGACTGGGCGATTCCCGAAAGAACGTTAGCCGCCTGAGAGTCAAGCTTTCTGGAATATGTCTGGCCCGAAACCGGGAAAACAGCCTTGAAGCCAAGCTTTTCCGCTATTGCGTTGTCAAGAGCCTTAACCTTTTCCTCGTCGTTTCCGAAAAGCTCCATAAAGCTGGCCTGAGTGCCTGTTGTGCCCTTGCAGCCCAAAAGCTTAACATTATCTAAGAAGAAATCTATCTGTTCCAAATCCATAAGGAGATCCTGTGCCCAAAGGCAGGCTCTCTTGCCCACTGTTGTAAGCTGGGCAGGCTGGAAGTGGGTAAAGCCAAGAGTGGGGAGATCCTTATATTTAAGGGCAAAATCACCCAGCTTTGCAATAACGGAAACAACCATCTTGCGGATAAGCTTCATAGCCTCCGTCATAACGATAACGTCTGTGTTATCGCCCACATAACAGCTTGTGGCGCCCAGGTGAATAATAGCCTCGGCTTTGGGACACTGCTTTCCGTAAGCGTAAACATGGCTCATTACGTCGTGGCGGCAGACCTTTTCTCTTGCTTCCGCAACGTCATAGTTTATATCCTCTGCGTGGGCCTTAAGCTCTTCAATCTGTTCGTCGGTAATGTTAAGCCCCAGCTCCTTTTCCGTTTCGGCAAGAATTATCCATAATTTTCTCCATGTTTTGAATTTCATATCGGGGGAGAAAATTTCTTTCATTTCCCTGCTTGAATATCTTGAATTAAGGGGACTTTCATATATATTTTTCATTTTTTAACACCCTCCAGTTTAGCCAACAGGTGAGATACATCAACAGGATAATCCCCTGTGAAGCAGGCGCAGCAGAAGCCCCTTGATGAAGTTGGGGCAATCTTCAAAAGATTTTCAAGACTTAAATAGTCAAGTGAATCGGCGCCTATATATTTAGCGGTTTCGTTTACGTCATAGTGGTTTGCAATAAGCTCATCTCTTGTGGGAACGTCTGTTCCGAAGAAACAGGGCCACTTAAAGGGGGGAGAGGAAATTCTGACATGAACCTCCTTCGCTCCGGCTTCTCTTAAAAGGCTTACAATGTGGGCAGAGGTTGTTCCTCTTACTATAGAGTCGTCAATCATTATAACCCTCTTGCCTGCTACTTCGCTTTTCAAGGCGTTAAGCTTCATTTTAACGGCGTTTTGGCGAAGCTGCTGTTCCGGAGAGATGAACGTTCTTGCAATGTATTTATTCTTTATAAAGCCCATTTTAAGGGGAATACCCGACCGGTCGGAATAGCCTTGAGCCGCCGAAAGCCCAGAATCGGGAACCCCAATAACAATGTCGGCCTCAACCGGACTCTGAACGGCCAAAAAACGGCCTGCGTTTTTTCTGGCTTCGTGAACAGCCTGACCGTCAACAATAGAGTCGGGACGGGCAAAATAAATATGTTCGAATATACAAAGGCTTGTTTTTCCCGGCTCGATAACCTGTTCGCTTTCTATTTCGCCTTTAAACACTGTAACAACCTCACCGGGCTCTATGTCTCTTACAAATTCGGCGCCTATGGCATCAAAAGCAGTTGTTTCCGAAGCAAAGACAATGGCTCCGTTTTCCATTCTGCCCATAGACAGAGGGCGGAAGCCCCAGGGGTCCCTTGCGGCGATCAGCTTTTGTGGACTCATAACCAGAATCGAAAAGGCGCCCTTGAGCCTGTGCATAGTCTTTTTAACAGCCTCTTCGATAGAACGGCTGTGAATTCTCTCTCTTGCTATTTGATAGGCGATTATTTCGCTGTCTGCCGTTGTTTGGAAAATAGCTCCGTTGTATTCAAGCCCTGTTCTGAGCTCTTCGGTGTTTGTAATGTTTCCGTTGTGGGCTATGGCTATTGTTCCCTTAATATATCTTAAAACAAGGGGCTGAACGTTTTCCCTCGAAGAGCCTCCCGCCGTTGAATATCTGACGTGGCCGACGGCCATGGTTCCGGGGTATTTATCCAAAATTTCTCTGTTAAAAACCTCGTTTACAAGCCCTGTGTCTTTATAATAGCTTATTTCTCTGTCTTTGTTTACGGCAATTCCGCAGCCCTCCTGCCCTCTGTGCTGTAAAGCCACAAGGGCGTTGCAGGTTGTGTTTGCACAGTATCCGTCAGGATCCCATATTCCGAAAACACCGCATTCTTCCTTTAAAATACTCATTAAAGCCTTCCTCCGATTTTATGCACTTTATTATAACAGCCGAAATTACAGAAGAGATCAAAAAAGTTATTCATTATAAAAGTCGTTGAGTCTGCCCCAAACTTCAAAATAAACGTCCGAGAATTCGCCTAAGTCAAAACGGAAGCGGTCTTTGTCAAGCTTCTTGTTTGTTTCTGCGTCCCAAAGACGGCAGGTGTCGGGGGAGATTTCATCGGCAAGAACGATTTCGCCGTCGGCTGTCTTGCCTACTTCTATTTTAAAGTCTATTATTTTGATTCCTATGTTTAAGAAAATCTTCTTAAGGCTTTCGTTAACCTTAAAAGCAAGCTTCTTAATCTGAGCAATCTCTTCCTCCGTTGCAAGACCGATGGCAAGAAGCTGTGACGTATTTATCATAGGGTCGCCTAAATCGTCGTCTTTATAAGAAAATTCAAGAGTGGGATTCTTAAGGGAAGTTCCTTCGGGAACGCCGAATCTCTTTGAGAATGACCCTGCGGCAACATTTCTCACAATAACCTCAAGAGGTATAATTTTGCACTTTTTAACAAGAGTCTCTCTCTTGTTAAGCTCCTCAACGAGATGGGTTTTGATTCCGTCCTTTTCAAGAAGGCGGAAAATAAAATTAGCCATCTGGTTGTTTATTTCGCCCTTGCCCTCGAAGGAGCCCTTCTTAAGGCCGTTAAAAGCCGTTGCATCATCCTTATATTCAAAAATGCAAAGGGTGGGGTCGTCGGTTGTATATACTTTTTTAGCCTTGCCTGTATAAAGCAGTTCTTTCTTTTCCATTATTATAACACGCCTTTCGTAAATAAGTTGCCGTTTAACGGCTTATTATGGGTTGTTTACATTTTATTTATTAAACATACACTCAAATTATATAC
>JAJQCI010000058.1:0-4176 GCA_021202835.1 Clostridiales bacterium
CATAGACCTAAAGGACCTAATACGCTCTGAAAGCATATATGAAGGCGTTTACACCGTAGGCGGAGTAACCTTGAAGGTTGCGGCGGTTTCAGGGCTTGCAGGAGCAAGAAAGATAATAGAACAGATTAAGTCAGGGGAAAAGGAATATGACTTCGTTGAGGTTATGGCCTGCCCCGGCGGCTGTATAAACGGCGGCGGCCAGCCTGTTCAAAGTGACAGCGTCAGAAATTATACCGACCTTAAAGGTCTCAGGTCAAAGGTTTTGTATGATGCCGACAAAAAGCTTAAAATTCGACGTTCTCATGAAAACCCTGTTATGAAACAAATATATGATGAATATTTTGACAGACCCGGAAAGCCCCGGGCTCATAAGCTTCTCCACACAAAATATGTTGACAGGAGCAAAATATATTAAAACAGCGTAAAAAACACCCTCCCGGCTGAAGTGATCAGCTTGGGAGGGTGTTTTGTCTCGGCTTTAACCGGCCGGCTCATTTAAAATAAGGCTGTCAAGAAAGTCCGAAAGTGATATGTTAAGACTCTTAAGAGCATTTGTAACAATCGAATTGGGGGCGAAGCCGGGGAGAGTGTTCACCTCTATTACATAAATCTGTTCTTCCTTTACAATCATATCAACACAGCTTAAGCCCCTGAGCTTAAGGGTTTCGAATGTCTTTACGGCGATTTTTTCAATCATAGCCCACATAAATTTAGGAAGAGCCGACGTGTTTACAACGGATATTTCCGATATGTATTTTGCCTTGTAGTCATATACATTACCCTCTGAATTTATATCCATAACGGAAAGAACCTCTGCTTTTCCCTTTGTCTCCCTGACCACACAGGAAATCTCCTTTCCGTCTATGAACTTTTCACAAAGGCATTCCTTCCAGTCTTTAAAAATAACCTCTGCCTGCTCCTTTACCTCTTTAAAATCAAGGCATTTTTTAACCCCTATGTTGGCACCGCCGCAGTTTGGCTTTAAAATAAGGGGATATCCCAGCATGGAAAGCCTCTCCTCCAAATCGGGAGAGAACCCTGTTATAAGAAGGCTGTCGGGGGTTGGAATATGGGCGCAGGTCAAAAGCGTCTTTGTGTAGTATTTATTCATGCCCAAGGCGCTTCCCAAAATATCGCTGCCGGTAAAGGGTATGTTAAGACACTTAAGAAGCCCCTGAACCGCTCCGTTTTCGCCTATTCCGCCGTGAAGAGCAAGAAGGGCAATATCCGGCTTTTCGCTTATGAGCCTTAAAACCCAGTCTCCCCCTAAATCCCCAGGTATTTCAACAGCCCTAACATCATATTTTTCTCTGTCTAAGCTTTTGAGAATATTTTCCGCCGTGCTTTCGGAAACAGCCCTTTCGGCGGAATTTCCTCCGTAGATAACACAAACCTTTGTTTTCATTCTGCCGCCTTCTTTATCATTTTTTCAAACTCCTTAGGAGGAATTGAATTTATATAACAGCCCGTTGAAAACTCGAAGCCGGCCATATTGCCTTTTCGGGGTATAAGCTGTTCATAAAATCTGAAATATTTATTGTTTTTATATCCCTTCGGAGCGCTGTAGAAGCATATATTAAAGCTTAAGGCACTATCCTCTTTATAAATTTCAAGCTGAACCTTAAGGGCTTCTCCCAGTGCTTTTAAACAGTCATCATCCATTTCCGTTATGCCGGTTATATTTTTCTTTGTAATGATATGCGTTTCATAAGGAAACATACTGTCCGTGGGAATAACCACCTTGAAAACACCGTTCTCCCAAACATCGATATAATTTTCTCCGCTGTCAAAATAGCTTTTCCCCTTTTCGGCGCCGTAGGCTTCAAGAGCCTTAATGGCATACATAATTTTAGGGGGAATTATTGTCTGTGCGCCTATCTGCCAGTGAGAGTGGCGCTGACTGGCGCCTGCGCCGGGGCCGTTGTTTTTAAAAATCTGAACATATTTTATATGGCTTTTCCCTTCAAGCTCTGCCGCCCTGTTTTTAAGAACATTAAGAAGCATAAGCATATTCCCGTCTGAGAAATCCCAAAGATTTTCATAGTGGTCGGGTGTATCTATAACAACGTCGTGATAGCCAAGCCCCTCTTTTTCGGATATAAAGGGGTATAAATTGGGAACAATTTTAACCCTGCCGTTGTCGAAAATAACAGGGGGCGTCATATAAGCGTTTTCAGGGCAGAAGGGACAACGGCTTGTGTCTTCATTTCTGCTTCGGGGCTCCCCGTCCTTAACAAGCCCCATACTGTTGGGGCGGTTCATTCTGCCTTCGGCAAAATAAACATATGTTCCCGTTAAATAATTTTTAATAAGCATTTTTTATCACCGCCTTAACCAAAGCTCCAGTCAGCCGCCCCCACAAAACAGTTTGAAATATAGGGAATTGTCACGCCCTTTATGTCTGAGCTTGTCATAACAACTCCGTTTTTAAAACCTATTCCTATAAGCGGAAGCTGAACTGAAATATATCTTTCAACCTCTCCCAGCGCTCTCTTTGTGTTATCAGAGCCTACAGCCGAAGCGGCTTCGTTTAAGAGAGTATCCATAGTGGAATCACTAAAATTAACATAGTTTGTCCCCGAATATGAAGCCGACGAAAGCAGAAGAGGCCGAAGATCAAAGCCGGCCCTAAGACGGCAGCCCCCTATAAATGTATCGAATTCATCTGCGTTTATAAGCTCAGCATATTCCTCAAAGGGGCGCTTGTCAACAGTTACGTTCATACCTATCATATTAAGGCTCTCGGCAATAACGTTTGCCGTTTCAACCCTTTCGGCATTTTCTTCATTTACCAGAATTTTAAATGTATAGTTATAGGGCGAAAGACCGCTGTTCCACAGAGACGCCAAGGCGTCCTCGGCGCTGTAGTCATACCGGGCAAGGCTTTCTTCACTGCTCATATAGGCCGTAGGGTTTACGGGAGTCAGTGAGCTGTCCATATTGTTCATATAAATTCCAGAAACAATCTGTTCTCTGTCTATACAATATGCCACAGCCTGCCTTACGGCCTGGTTTTTAAACATCTCAAGGCTGTTGTTAAAACCGAAATATTCAAAGCAGTTGTCTGAATAAACAAACATATTGCAGTCTTTGTCGGCAAAAAAGCTGAACCAGCCGTCCTCGTCAGTATTCAAAACATTTGTTATGCCCTGGTTAAAGGCGTTATAGTCAGTGTCATAGTCGGGGGAAATTAAAACCCTTACTCCCTCTGTTTGGGGCGTTCCGTTCACGCCGGCCGCCGCTTTAAGTCTGTATTCTCTTGTGTCATAGCTTTCAAGGGCGAAGGGGCCGCTGCCCACTGTAGGCAGAATATCGTCGTCATAAAAATATTTCGGAATTACGGGAAAACAGAGATTATAAGCCGCTCCCGAATAAACCTGACTGTAGTTTATAACAAGAGTCAGACTGTTTTCCATATAATAATCGGTTATATAATTAACGGCATATTTATAAACCGAGTCTTCAGAGGCCGCCCTGATTGTGTCCAGACTGTAGGCCACGTCCTCCGCTGTTATGCTTTCGCCGTTGTGCCATTTAAGGCCGTCTTTAAGAGTCACCCTCATAACAAGGCCGTCGTCTGACAGGCTGTAGGAAGCCCCCAAATTAGGTATAACGCTCTGCTCCTCGCTTATGTTAAAAAGGGGCTCATAAATAAGCTTCAAAACCTTGTCAACGGTAACGTCTTCATTAAGCAGTGGGTTCAGGGTTTTGGGCGGCCTCATCGTAAGGCTCAGCATATTCTCTTTTTCACCTTCGGCACTTTCCTTATCAAGTATGGCAAGCCTGGCCGTCGTGTCATCCTCCGAGGTATCATCCTCTGAAATAAAATCGGAACAGCCTGCCAAAAGAAAGCTGCACAAAAGCAGGCATAATATTCTAACCTTCATATTTTCCTCCGATAATGTTAAGTATAATTCTGTAAGCCGCCGTATGGGTTTTTACCTTTAAGAGATAGTTTCTCGTTTCGAAAAAGGGTATATCGGAAAGTCTGCCGAAAAGGCCGCTGTTGTCAATCCATTTGTCAACGTTTCCGCTGCCTGCGTTATAGGCGCAGAGAGCCGTTTCTATATTTCCGTCATATTTTTCGATAAGCCTGTTTAAAAGCCAGCAGCCCAGCTCAATGTTGAGATTCGGGTCGTTTATGTTTTCATAGGAATAGTCTTCTATGCCTATTTC
>JAJQCI010000058.1:4186-5650 GCA_021202835.1 Clostridiales bacterium
GGCTCCATAAGCTGCATAAGCCCGGCGGCTCCTGCCGGCGAAACAGCGTTTTCGTCAAAATGGCTTTCTGTATTTATAACGGCGCAGACAACCTCCGGCGCCAAATCATATTTTTCGGAATATTCATAAACAAGAGCCGGATATCTCAGAGGGTAGGCTTTGAAAAAGACAAAACAGGCCGCAATTCCCAAAAACAAACAGGCAAACAGGGGCAGTATAATAAAAGCCTTTCTTTTCAGGGCTTTAACCATATAAATTCTCCTTTAAATTTGTTATTTTTTCTTCCATTTCATCAAGACTTAAATTCGTTGTGTCTATTATTTCATCGGCATAGGCCTTAAGCTCATCGAAGGCGGTTTGGCTTCTCAGCCGGCTTTTTGCCGCTTCTAAGGTAAGAGAATCTCTCTTGGCTATTCTTTTAAGCCTAAGCTCATAATCGGCGTATATAAGCCAAACCCTGTCGCAGACCTCGTTAAGCCCCGACTCCACAAGCAAAGGAGCATCTATTACAACAAGGTCACAGTGACCCTTTTTTGCCTCCTTAAGCCTTGTGAAAACCTCCGCCTTAATGGCCTTGTGGGTTATTTCTTCAAGCTTTTTTAGGGCGGCCTTATTGTTAAAGACAATATTTCCCAAGGCCTTTCGGTCTATTTCGCCGTCGGTTTTTATGATTCTTTCGCCGAAATGGGCTATAATTTCAAAATAGGCGGCGCTGTCCTGCCTTGTTGTTTCTCTTGAAATTTTGTCACAGTCTATAATGTGGGAATTCTGCTTTTCAAGCATAGCGGCCACAGTTGACTTTCCTGCGCCGCTTCCCCCGGTAATTCCCTAAACAATCATATTATTTTAACTCATCCAAGTTGGTTCCGTTAAGGACGTCAACACTCAAGGGAACAAGCAGCTTTACGGCGTTTTCCATTTCCTCCTTAAGCATTTTGTTTACATAGTCCACCTCGGAAACATGGGCTTCAACAAGCAGCTCATCGTGAACCTGCAGAATAAGCCTTGACTTAAGCCCTTCCTCTTTCATTCTTTTGTGTATTTTAACCATTGCTATTTTTATAATATCCGCCGCAGTTCCCTGAACGGGGGCGTTCATTGCCACTCTTTCGCCGAAGCTTCTCAAATTAAAGTTTGTTGAGTTTATCTCCGGTATGGGGCGTATTCTGCCGAACATAGTAACGGAGGCGCCCTTTTCCTCGGCATATTTTACCGAAGAATTCAAAAATTCCTTAACACCGGGATATCTTTCGAAATATCCGTCAATATATCTCTGGGCCTCGGCTCTGGTTATGTGAAGGTCCTGACTGAGGGAGTAGGCACTTATTCCGTAGACAATTCCGAAGTTAACGGCTTTGGCGTTTTGACGCTGTTTGGGTGTAACCTCGTCTAAGGGAATGTTAAAGGCCTGTGACGCCGTAAGTCTGTGTATATCGTCGCCGTTTTTGAAGGCATTTACAAGAG
>JAJQCI010000049.1 GCA_021202835.1 Clostridiales bacterium
GATTTTATTATGAATCGAAACCATGCTGATTCAGGGTTGAATAAAATGAAAAAAAAGACAAATAAAGGCGAATTTATAGCTCAAATGCTTCGCTTAATTCTGTATTCTTCGGTTGCTCTGAATTTTGTTTTTAATGCAGCATTTGAGGCTTTTCTAAGCGGAAGCGACAAGCTGCCCCGATATACGGGCATATGTCTGATTATCCTTATTTATTTTGCCGCTGCGGCTTTTGCCTACGGAAAGCTGTGCAAAAAGCTTTCTTACAGGCTTGCTTTTTCTGCATTTTTTATATTTTTTTGGAATACAACCCTTCTTGTGCTTATATGGGAAAAATACGGCACAGGCTCATTTCTTTTTAAGAGCAGCAGAGTTCTTGTTATTTTGAGCCTGATTGTTTTTGCCGGAGATTTGCTTTATTTTATATCTTCTGCTGCAAAGTGGAAAGAAACCGCAGAAAATGAAGTTTTAAAACCGGAGAAGTCAGGTATACACAGGGAACCGGCAGGGCAGGCCGAAATTAATGCTGCAGAGCTCCCCGGGGGAATGCTGAAGCGAACTAATGTTTTCTTTCCGGCTGTATGTCTTTTTCTGGGCCTTTGGCCAATCTACAGACTTATTCCGGACGGCCCGTTCGGTGCGCCGTCGGTAATGGATTTTATGTTTATGGTTCCGCTGGTGCCGGCGGCAGCTGCAGTTGTATACAAATTATACACGAAGATACTCTCCCTTGACAAATATATTATTCACAAGCCGGGTGAAGAGGAGGAAGGCCAATGAATAACAGGATAATACGTGTGTTTCTAAGCTCAACATTCCGAGATTTTCAGCTTGAGAGAAATCAGCTTAACAGATATGTTTTTCCCGAACTGGAAACATACTGCCGAAAACAGGGCGTTTCCTTTCATGTTATAGATCTGCGCTGGGGAATTCCCGAACAAAGCGCCAACAACAATGAGACTATGCAGATATGTCTTGACGAAATAGAGCGCTGTCAAAAGCTTTCGCCTAATATAAACTTCCTTATTCTCAGCGGAACAAGATACGGCTGGAGACCCCTTCCCGGTTTTATTTCCAAAACCGACCGAAAACAGCTGTATGCAAAAATGACGAACGAGGAAAGAGAGCTGTTTAACAAATGGTATCTTTCGGACGAAAACGACCCAAAAGGAGCCTATGTTCTGCGTAAGCGCACAAAGAAAGAAGAGGCAGGCTGGGGAGAAACCGAAAAGGCGCTTCAGGAAATTCTTTTTCCTCTGGCAGAACAGTGCCTTGAGGGAGAGGCAAAAATTTCTTACGGGCTGTCTGCTACTGAACAGGAGATTTACAAAGGCTTTTTAAATGTTGTAAATGAAAGCTCCCTGAAAAACACTTTGATTTTGCTTAAAAATCCTGTTTCCGACGGGTCAGGTTCCGAAAGAACAGGTGAAGAACCTGAACCCGGAGTTGCAGAGCTGAGGGCGAAAATAATAAAACATGTCGGCAAGGAAAACGCAAATGAACAGATTTTTGAGTATGATATTGAAGGGGAGGAAAATAACGGTGATTCAAGGCTGATAAAAAAAGTGTATGACTTTCTGTTCGCAAGAATCAACCGGCAAATTGCTGAAATCAAGCTCGAAGAAACGGAAGAGGAGGAAAAAGAGAGATTTTTAGGCGAAATATCATTTGCCGAAAAGAGCTTCATACACAGGCCCTCTATGGAACAGGCCTTTGAGGAATTTCTTTCCGCAAACAGAGGAAAGGTTATTCTTTTTAAAGGAGAATCGGGAGCAGGCAAAAGCACGTGGCTTAAACACTGGTATTACAACAGCAGAAAAAGCTCCGCCGCATGTTTTTCAGACACTCTGCATTACGGAAAAAGTATTTTATATGCAGCCCGTTTTTGCATATCCCAATTAGCGGAGCAGGGCTTTTTGAAAGCCCCTGCGGCTTCGCCCGACTATGAAAATCTTGTTTCGTGGTTTAATGAAAATCTGAACCGTGTCAAATCCTCCGAAACAGTTACTGTCATTTTGGATTCTTTGGATAATATGGAAGACAGCAAAATGATAACAGGCAGTTTGTTCGGTATGAAGCTTAATAAAAATGTAAGGGTTTTGATTTCCTGCGCAGACGGGGTTTCTTTGACAGAAGAGGATAAAAGAAAAGCCGCAAATGTGTTTTGCTGGGAGCTGCTTGACAGAGAAGAAAGCCGTGAATGGCTTGACGCTTATCTTAATCAGGCAGGCCGCCGGCTCTGTCAACGGCAGAAGGCGGAAATAATTTCTGCAATGCCGAAACGCTGTACGGCGCTGTATATATATTTTCTCAGTGTTCTCTGCGCTTCTTTAAAAAGCTTTGAGCCAATAGACTTTGTTCTTCCCGAGTCTGCAAAAGCAATTGCCGGGCTTCTGTTAAGCCGGCAGGCAAAAGGCTATTACCCTGTTTTATACCGTCATGCGGCCGGCTATTTGGCATTGTCTTCGGAGGGCTTAAGTGAGCAGGAAATTTTGGAGCTGTTATCTTCAGACACCGATGTAATTTCCGAAATTAAAGCCCAAACAGAATGGAACTGGGATGAGCGCCTTCATATTCCAATGGTTCTTTGGTCAAGACTTTACTGTATGATTATGCCTTTGATGACAGAAAGATACAGCGGAGGCGTTTTGACAATGGGCTTCAGACATTCTCTCCTGAATGAGGTCTGCCTGTCTGAAACAGAAGAAGGTATGCTGCAGCCGGGCGAAAGAAAAAAGCTTCTTGTCAGAATGAAAGATTATTTCGAGAGCCCTGCCCAACCATGGAAATATCTGTCGGGAGCTGTTAATATACGCAAACTGCAGGAGCTTTATCCTATTTTGGTTAAGCTTGAAGATTTTATCAGAATCGGCCGGCTTTTAAGCGAACCGAATTATACCGAAGCTATGATTCTTGCCGGCAGATATTATGAGCTTATAGATCAGCTGCTGCTTTATAAAGAAAACCGCAGCCTTTCGGATATTCAGGAAAGAATTTTGTCTTTGCTTCTTTCACGGCCGGTTTTGTTTCAGACATGGAAAGAATGCTTTATTTCCAACGCCGTCGGCAGCGGAATATGGAACCCGAAGGGGCTTGAAACGGAGGGTCAGTTTGCCTATTTGGAGGAAAAAACAGATGAGCCGGAAACGCAGGAGAAAATGTTTTACATTCCCAATATACACCGTCATATGTCGGCGCTTCGCAAGGACCTTGTTTTGGCAGTGTTTATTATTGAAGGCAAAAACGGAAGAATTCAGCTTTATGACCTTGAAAACGGAAGAAATTTGAGAATAAGCGCCCTTTTCAGGGAAAACACCTCAATGTCAGAGGGTTTTTGGCTTTTCTGGAGGGGTGATTATCTTATTGTAAGAACGAAGTTTTCCCGTCATTATTTCAGATATATAAAAGAAAGCGGAGACTTTTATGAAGAAAGCCGTGTTTCTTTAAAAGGCTGGGGACAATTATTAAAAAGAGATGAAATAATCAGCGACACTGAGGAAATTTGGGAGGCTAATGTTTTCAATCATAAGTCTTCAAATGATGAAGACGGTTTTTGGTGCGTTTCATGCTATGGAGAAGACGGTTTTTCGAAATATGCGCTTCCTTACGACGACCGGGATAATCTGCAGATATTCTGCTTTTATAAAAAAGCGGCCGTGTTAAAGGCCGGAGGGTATATTAATGTTTTCGACCTTGAAAATAAAACCGAAACAGCTCATTTCTACTGCCCCGGGTGTATGTATATTTTTTGGAGTGACTCCGGCCGTGAGCTTATTATTGTTCGTGAAAATGATTATGTCAGTATTTTGCCTGCAGGCAGCGAAGGTAAAAAATACTTCAAAAAAAATCACCGCAGGGCAGCCGGGAAAAATATATAACTGTTGAACGCAACAGCTGGGGAAGAATTATAAGAGGAGAATTTCTTGGGGTGTTTGATTATGCTGCCGGCCTTCTGACAGGCGCTGAGCATATGGCCGGTCAGCCCGTTTGTATGGCAATGTCAGTAAAACAGGACTGGTTTGCGGCTTATTACCGCAAAAACCTGCAGAGCGTTGTAATAATCTTTCGTCTTTCAACAGGTGAAAGAACGGCGTATTTTCGTTCGGACCCGATCTACAGGCTTGAAGCCTGCAAGCCTGTCTTTTATGCCGCCGATAACGGAAAAAAGCTTGTTTTGGTATCCCAAGGCAAACGGCATATTTTGGATATGACTGCACTTTTTAATAAAACAGAGAAAAAAAGAGCCGGCAGCGTCAGACTTTGGAAAAAGGAAACAGCCCGAAACGGGCCGAACAGCTCACACATTTTGCCGCCCGAAGTCTTTAAGTCTCTGAGAACAGTCTATACCGAAAAAATGAAAAGGTGGCTTCCCACTGAAAAGCGTGAAATCTTTATTATGAGATATCTAAGGCTGTTGTTTGGAAACAAATACAGCTGTATTTCCGATAAAACGCAGTGGGCGCTTGACCGTCTGGGCAGTCTGCCGGTTTTTGCCGAATCCGAAAACAGATACTGGCTGATTGATGAGGACCACAGTATGGTTCACGTCTGCGATTCACAAGGCAGGTGGCTGTGTCATTATCAGGCTGAGCAGCCCTTCTTTGCAGCCGACGTAATAGGAGACACCTTGTATCTGCTGAACAAAGACACCCTTAAATTAAGGGAATTTAAGCTGCGGTATACAAATTCCTGCAGTGAAAGCATACACTCGGAAAAAATCGAAAAGGAGGCCTTTGCCGAAATACCGACTGCGGCAAAGCCCTTTGCGGCCTTGGCGGCAAAACTGTCTTTGGTTTTTGTTATTATTCTGCTTGCTTTAATCAGCGGCTTGTCACAGCAAACAGGATATATCTTTGTGCGGTTTCAATCGTCGGAGGAATCGGGTGTTGAGACGGAGGATATGTCATTTTGTGCTGTTAATTCAGATGATTTAGAAGCATATACAGCTGATTATGACCCTGAAGGCGCCAAAACACTCATTCGTGTTCCTGCCGGAAATTATGATTTTTATGTCACTTATGACGGCTATGCCCTTTATTATGACAGCTTTGAGGTTAAAAATAAAACCTATGACGCCAATGCAGATATAAGCCAAGTTGTCTGTCGTCTGGTTCGGTTTGATTTTTATGATGAATACGGAAATAAAGTTTGCCCGAAAGAGGTTTATATTTCGTCCGATAACGGAGATTCATGGACAACACCGCTGGAAATAAACGAAAATTCCTGTTTTACATATGAGGAAAACACGGCCTCTGAATTAAACTATTTAATTTATGCGGATTCGTGGGCGCCTGCAAGGCTTTCGGTTAATATCGACGGCTGCCGCACTGCCGCCGCTAAGGTTGTTCTCAGTGAGTTTGACACCGAAGAAATCCAATATTCTATTGTGGAAGCAAACCCAAACAGATATTTCATTTTATGCTTTCTTAACGATGACGAGGTTGTCTCAAAATCGGCTGTAAGCGTAAAAATGCTCAATAATGAAGGCGAAGAAACGGAGGCTGTTTCCTATGAGGGAACTGCGTTAAATATTTTTGAAGCGAATGAAGGCTGTTACAAAATAACAGTCACATGCGAAGGCTATGAGCCTGCCGAACGCCTTTGCAAAATAGATCCCGATACCGGCCTTTATGTTTTATATATGAAGCTG
>JAJQCI010000171.1 GCA_021202835.1 Clostridiales bacterium
GAATAGAGTCAAACCAAAGCCTTTTTGATATTATACTTACCGCAGCGGAGCTTACGAAAAAAGCAACTGGAAAAGAATTTATACTTTATGATGATTACGGAAAAATTTGCTTTAAAAATAAGGAAAATATGGCTCTGCCCCTTCTCGCTAAGGAAGAGATGGACGGGCTTATTGACTTCTCTTATTCAACAAGCATAGACAGCGACACATTTAACAAAGTAAAGCTTTTTTTAAGCAGAGAAGGAAGCAGCTGTTTCGGCGCAGAAAATTCCGAAAGTATAGACGAATGGGGTGTTCTGCAGTATACGGAGATTTTGACAAGGCAGAATCTTTTAAGCGGAGCGGCCTCGGCGGAACTGGCGGAAAGTATTCTTTCGGAGAAAAACAGAAAAACACGAAGCCTTGTTATTGAAGACATGGGAGATGTTTCCGTGAGAGCCGGCAGCAGAATTTGGGTCAGCTTATCGGCTGATGAGGAAATCGCCGAAAGGGCTTATGTTTCAAAGGCTGTTCATACATTTGAAAACGGGCTTCACAGAATGAAGCTTAATATAGATTTGGAGGGATAAAAAATGAGAATAGCTGAGGCTGTTAAGGAAATTTGTAAAAATCAAACCGAGGCAGGCTATCCTGCCGATTTTTTAACAGGGAGGGTTGTTGGCGTTGAGCCTTATGAAATAAGAATAAACGAAAAGCTTACACTGACGGAAAAATTTCTTATTTTTACGGAAACCGCCTTCGGCAACGGCTACGGACTGGATATTGACGACGAGGTGGCTTTGATTTCATCAAACGGAGGTCAGAGATATTTGGTTATAGACAAAATAGCGGAGGTGGAATAATTGGAGGATTTAAGGGAGCTTTTGAACATATATTTTTCCGACGGCGCAGAAGACAAAACAGTGGAAACGGCGGAAAGCACTGTTTATGAAAACACATATCAAAGCTTTTACAATTCTTTTTTAAATGAAGAAAAATATATTACAAATTTGTTTGAAAACATTTTAAAGGAAAACAGCGGAAATTTTAACAATACACGTGAGAGTGTTATCGAAAGAGCCTATGAAGGAGCCGGAAAGATAGGGGGCGTTTCTGCAGCGGCTTATTTTAATGACTGTTTACCGGAGGGCGAAGAGAAGGCATCATCTTTCGTTTATGACAACAAATACATATCAAATGAAAAAACCGAAAATATTCAAAGCATTCAGAATAACGAAGAAGAGGGAAAAAACGAAAAAAATGAAAAAAATGAAAAAAACGTAAACGGTGAAGCCCTGATATTAAATGAAAATAATGAAAGAAGCTCCGACATAAATTATGTTGAAAATTTGTCTGATTATTTCGGAGGTTATGCTGCCGGCTGCGGCGGTGAAAGCAAAAATGAGCAGAGCTTATCAGAGGCCGAATATAAAAATCACAGTGACAATTATAGCAATTATAATGAAGAAACTCTTATATCCGGCGATTATTTATCTGAAGAATTTTATAACAGCGAAGACAAGCCGGGAGGGGCGGAGGGGTTTGCCGCCGGGGCGGATTTCTCCGCTTTCGTGCCCTCCTATACAACGGCCTTAAATAATTATTATGAGGAAGCTGCGGAGGGAGATTCTTATGCTTCCGAAGCTTCCGAAAAAGCGGCTTTAAATTATTTTTTTGAAGCCGAAGAAAATACCGGCGGAGATGGTTTAAAGGACATTTTAAACACATATTTGGGAAATGAATACGGCGGTATAAACGTAACAAACAACATAAGCCCGGTCTTTAATATGTATACGGGAGAAGGCAGCAGGGACACAGACATAGAAGAAATTGCCGAGAAAATAGGGGAGATGTTAGCGGAAGCGGCGGCAGGCTCGGCAAGCGGATTTTACAAATAGGGGGGTTAGGGAGATGTACAGATTTATAATAAGCTATGAATACAGGGGGATTACGGCGGAGCTTCCTCTTCCTCCGGATAAGATGACGACGAAGCTTAAAGGAAACACAAAGGTTATAGACCTTGTGAATTCGGGAGAAATTACCGTTCTCAAGGATATAGGCTTAAGAGAAATAAGCTTCAGGGTTCTCCTTCCAAAAGACGAAACCGTGGGAATATCGGCTGTTTCGTTTAATCCTCCTATTTATTTTTTGTCTCTTTTCAGAAATATTGTGGCCGACAGAAAGCCTCTGCGGCTTATTATTTTGAGAGACCTGCCCGACGGAACGAGTATTTTTAACGGTGATATAAATTTGAGCATAGACAGCTATACCGTTACCGAAAACGGAGGAGAGGAAGGGGATTTTTATGTTGATTTAAATTTTAAAGAATACAGAAGTCCGGAAGCTGCTGCGGCGGAGATTTCATCTTCGGGAGAAACTAAGGAGGAAACAGTAAGAGAAACAAAGAAAACGGCCGAAACCTATACCGTTGTTTCGGGAGACTGCCTTTGGAACATAGCCAAAGCCCAGCTTGGTTCGGGAGAAAAATACAGAGAGCTGGCGAAGCTTAACGGCCTTTCTTACCCCTATAACATATTGCCGGGTCAGGTTTTGAAGCTGAGTTAAGGAGGGAATTTATATGATACCTGCGGAGAGTGTTTTGAGAGAAGCTGCGGAGCTGCCTTCTTATACATATAAATTGTCTGAGGACAGTGTAAGAGGATATGTTGACGAGCTGGAGGCGGTTAAACAGGCGATTTATAAAATTCTTATGACTGAAAGATATAAATATGTTATATACGGCTTTAACTACGGCATTGAACTTGACAGGGTTATGGGAAAGGGAAAGTCATTTGCTAAGGCTGTTTTGCCCGGCATAATAAAAGAGGCTCTTTGCGCCGACGGAAGGATTTCCGACGTGGGAGACTTTGAGTTCAGCGACATAGACAAGGAAAGCCTTAAGGTTAAATTTGCCGTTCAAACCGATTTCGGAGAAATAAGTGCGGAGGTAAGATGTGATGTTTGAGAGTATGACGTTTGACAATATTATGGAAGAAATGCTGGGAGAAATAAGCGGAGAGTTTGACAAAAGAGAAGGCAGTATAATTTATGACGCCCTGGCGCCTGCCGCTTTGGAGCTTGCTCAGCTTTATGCGGATTTGGAGGCTGTTTTAAATCAGGTTTTCGCCGATACCGCCGACAGAGAATATCTTATAAGACGGGCCGCCGAGAGAGGAGTTATACCCTATGAGGCAAGCTGTTCGAGAGTTAAGGCCGGGTTTGATGTTGATGTTGGGCTTGGGGCAAGATTCAATCTGGGAGACGTAAACTTTGCTGCGGTGGAATATGAGGGCACCGACGACGAAGGGCATTATATTTATATTTTGGAGTGTGAAACTGCCGGAATTTCGGGAAACATAACCGGAACCCTTATACCTATTGACAATATTTCGGGGCTTACATATGCTGTGGCTTCGGAAATCACCGTTTACGGAGATGATGAAGAGGAAACCGAGGATTTCAGAGAGAGATATTTCGACAGCATAAACAATATTGCCTTCGGAGGGAACATTGCCGACTATAAGGAAAAGGTCAAAGCTATGGACGGCGTAGGAGGGGTAAAGGTTTACAGAGCCGACGACTGGCTGGGAGCAGGAACCGTTAAAATAGTTATTACGACAACTGAAAACACGACTCCCTCCGCCGAGCTGGTGAAAGAGGTAAAGGAAGCTTTGGACCCCTCTGACAGAGAGGGGGAAGGTGAGGGCTTAAGCCCCATAGGCCATATTGTCACGGTTGAAGCTGCGGCGTCAACGGTTTTTAATGTAAGCTTTACGCTTACAGCAGACGGCACAAACGAGAATTTACAAACCGAGGCGGAAGAGGCCCTTTCGGAATATGCCGATGTTTTAAATGAAGAATGGGAGGACACCGAGACAATAACGGTTTACATTTCCGGAATTATAGCAAGGCTTGTTGACGTAAAGGGGGTAACAGATGTTTATAATGTTAAAATAAACGGAAGTGAAGAAAATCTAACCCTTTCGGACGACAGCGTAGCGGCTCTGGGCACTCTCACAATAACGGAGGAGGGTTAAAAATGGGCAGAAACAACAGTCTTATCGATTATCTTCCTTTTTATGAGGAAAGAACGGGAGAGTTTGAAGCCCTGTGTCAGGCGGAACAAAACCACATAGACACTCTTTGGGGCGAAAACGAAAGGCTTTTGGGGGAAGGCTTTGTAACTTCGGCCGAAAGCGAAGGGCTTTCACGTCTTGAAGACATGCTCGAATTAAGCTCAAAGGGGCTTAATATTGCCGAAAGGCGTGAAAACATTGTTTTTAAGCTTATGGGTGACCTGCCATATACTATGAATACCGTATATAAAAGGCTTAAGACACTTTGCGGCGAAAGCTTTACATTCGAATACGGAAGCACGGCTTATACCCTAAATATCAGACTGGGAATCGAAAACGCAGACCAGTATGAGGTTATAAAATCTCTTCTTTACAAGATTCTGCCTGCCAATATAGAAATCGATTTGGGAATCAAATTTAACACCCACGGGTATTTTACAGCCTTTACCCACGGGGCTATGGCAGCATATACCCACAAAGAGCTTAGGGAAACGGAAGTATAAAAAAGGAGGATATATATGGAATATACGGAAACTTACGGCTTAAAAAAGCCTTCAGGCGATGACTATTACAATGTTGAAGATTTTAACGAAAACACGGATATTATAGAAACGGAGCTTGAAGACAGGCTTTCCTGCTCAAAGGGCGGAACAGTTGCCGCACCGATATATATGGTGGGAGATGACGAAGAAGAAAAATGCTCCGTTTACAATCAATCGGGAAATCTTATAATGGAATCGGGGAATGCGATTGTGGCTAAGGCCCCTGTTAAAGCCCCTTATTATCTTTATTCAACGAGAAACGGCTACAGCAATATTGACATTGAAAGAGTGTTTAAGCCGGATGTTGTTGTTGCGGCGGCTTATTTGTCGGCGGCGTCATTTAAAAATGTGGCAGATTATGTAAGCACGTCGGCGACAGGAGACAAGGCTGCGCTTATATCGGCAATAGCGGCCTGCCCGACAGGCGGAACAGTCAGGCTTCTCCCGGGGGAATATGTTATAACGGGGGATATGAGCGGCGGAACATCTACCCTTGGGGTTGAGATAACAAAGAGCGTTAAAATAAAGGGAGTCTCTGCGGCTGACGTTATTATAAGGCAGGAGGGGGAAATTGTGGATCCAGCGGTGCTTTTTACTGTGAAGGCCGAAAACGTAACCATAGAGGATATAACATTCAGAATGCAGACGGACTCTTCCGGGAGCCCTATAGAGCTTATTGAAATAAACGCCGACAATGCTTCTTTGAGAAGGTGCATATTCGAATCGGAAGAAAATGAAATCGCCTGTGTGAACGACTGTATATATTTCTGCTATGCCGACGGCGTTACAAACATAGATTCTGAGGGAGAATATGTAATAAAAGGGGCCAGAATAGAAGACTGCCGCTTTGATATTCCCTATTTCGAGATTAACACAACTGCGGATTATTTTCATGACATAAACATAGCAGGCGACATAAGGTTAAGCGGAAGAATCTGCGGAAATATTTCTTCGGCAAATAAGCTTTTAATAGGCTGTGACCTTATGGATGACCAGTATAACGCCTACAGCGGAAATCTTGTCAT
>JAJQCI010000157.1 GCA_021202835.1 Clostridiales bacterium
ATCATGAGGTGGAATTTTACGAAAATGTGAAAGTCACGAATCTGCGTAAACATTGCTTTTGCCGAAAAGCTTCCAAATTTTTTATTGTGAATTTTTCATCATTCCACTTGTTAAATATTCGTGTATGTGATAAAATGAAGTAACATACAGGTGAGAATATTGAAGGAAAAGAGGTAAAGGAATGAATAAAAACAAAAAAGAAGTAAATGGGACGGATATTGCCGTTTCTTTAATACTCGGGTTTATAATCGTTATCGTTCCCCTTATTGTAAGGCTGGCGGTTGTTAAAATATCCGGCGACGAATACGGAACTGTCAGAAGCAGCACTGCAAGCAATGACGTTTTCATATACTGCAAAAGCAGGGCTTTAATTGTGGCCGTTGTTGTTTTGCTTATTGTTTTGGGGCTTGACCTTTTGACTGATTTCGGAAAAAAGAAGATATATTTTAAACACCCCTTTATTATAGCCGGGGGAGCTTACGGCGTTTTTGCCTTGCTTTCAACACTTTTTTCCTCTTATAAGCATACGGCGTTAAGCGGTGTGACGGAAAGATATGAAGGGGTTTTGGTTTTACTTTGTTATATCGCCCTGTTTATGGTTATGTTTCATTTTGTCAAAAATGTCAAAAAGCTGAATTTCTTTATGGGCTGTCTTATGCTGTCTGCGTTTTTGGTTGGGCTTGTGGGCATAGGCCAGTTTTTGGGCTTTGATATTTTTAAAACCGACTTTGTCACAAAGCTTATTTACGGCAGCTATTATAATGAGGGAAATACTCTGTCGGTTAAGTATGAAAACATATATTCCACTCTTTACAATCCCAACTGTGTGGGCAGTTTTTTTGCCCTTATGCTTCCGGTGTTTTTGCTGCCTGCTTTGCTTCTTCCTTTAAAAAACAGGCTTAAATACGGTTGTATTGTTTTAACGGTTGTTTGTGTTATAAACGTTGTGGGAAGCGGCTCCGCCGGCTCTCTTTTGGGTCTTGGCTCGTCGGCTGTTGTTATTGTATTAACGGGGCTGTTTTACTGCATCAAAAAAGGCACATTTAAAAAGATAAGCCCTGTGGGCGCCGGAATAACCGTTATTGCGGCGGCTGTTATTTTGGTTTTCGGTGTGGCTGTTGTTAAAACAGACAGCTTCAGCTTTCAAAAGGTTCAGGTTATATTTGATGTTTTAAGCGGCAAAACCGTACAGGAAAGTCCTTATTTTTACAGAGATTTTTATATCGACGGCGATAAGGGGGTTATAAAAACAGCCTACTTTGACGTCGAGGTTTCAAAGGCTGACGGTGAGCCTCTTCTGACTGTGGACGGCGAAGAGCTGAGCTATACCGGTGTATCGGAGGAGAACGGAGTTATAACATATTCCTACAACGTGCCTTATCTTGAAAGATCCTGCGTTATGTTTGCAGATGATGTTATTTATTTTGAGGGCTTTGACGGTTTGACAACAGTAGATTTTATGTTCAGAGAGACTGAAAACGGCCTTACCGGCGTTGTAAGAAACGGCGAAAGCTATGACCTTGACACCGAAGTGGAACATATGGGCTTTGAAGGGCTTGAATATTTAGGCTCAAGCAGAGGCTATATATGGTCCAGAAGTCTGCCTCTTGTTTTTAAGCTTAAAAATTTCATTTTAGGCTCCGGGCCGGATACCTTTGTTTTGGAGTTCCCTCAGACGGATCTTGTGGGGAAAACCAGATTTTTGGGTAACCCCTATGTTATAGTGGACAAGCCCCACAATATGTATCTTCAGATTGCAATAAACACAGGGGCTTTTTCTCTTATTGCTTTTATTGCACTGGCTGTTATATATTTTGTTTCTACGGTTAAGGCCATGCTTAAAAGCAGCAGTAAATATTTGAACATAATAAGGCTCGGGCTTCTTTGGGGCGTTTTGGCATATCTTGCCTCGGCAGTTTCAACAGACAGCAATGTTTGCGTTGCTCCGTTATATTGGATTATTTTGGGCTTGGGCTGCAGCCTTAATAAAATAGATTTTTCGGAAGACCGGGAGGAGACGGAACAATGAGCGGAGAAAATGAGGTAATGAGCGTAACCGGCAGGTTTAAGGAAACGGTTCTTTATATTGTTTTGGACGCTGTTATTGTGAATTTGTCTCTTTTAACGGCGCTTACCCTTTGGTACGGGGGAAGTATACCCGGCGGCGGATATATAACGTTTAACACAGACGTTTGGCACTGGTATTTCTGCGCTGCTCCCTTTGTTTCACTTGTTAATCTGATTGTATATGCTCTTTTCGGGGTTTACAGAAAAATATGGAAATATGCCGACATAGAAGAGCTTATAAAAATTTTTATAAGCCAGGTTATAATATCGGCTCTTATAATAATTTTTGATGCGGTTTATATAAGCAGGCTGGGCTTTATTGAAATGTCTCATAGAATGATAGCCGTTTTTCTTGTTGTAAACACAGTACTTTTTGTGTTTTCGAGGTCAGGCGTTAGATTTATTAAGAGAATGTTTATAAGCCTTGAAAACAGGTTTGTGAAAAAAGCCGGAATAAAGAGAGTTATGATAATAGGGGCAGGCTACGGCGGCTATAACGCAGTCAGAAGCATAATACAGTCTGCAAAGGGCTATGAAAACAGAATGGCGGTTATAATCGTTGACGACGATATGGCTAAAAACAACACCACTATTCACGGCGTCAGAGTAACAAACGATATTGACAATGTTCCCGTGCTTGCGGAGGAATATAAAATAGATGAAATTATAATTGCCGTTCCTTCCGCCGACAACATTCAGCTTAAGAGAATAATGGAAAACTGCACTAAAACAAACTGTTCACTTAAGCTTGTTCCCCCTATGAGCGATGTTTCCGAAGGGGGAAGCTTCAACAGGGTTTTGCAGGAGGTTAAAATTACAGATCTTCTTTTCAGAGATGAAATTAAAATAAATGTTGATGACGTAAGCGGAAGCCTTAAGGGCAAAACCGTCCTTGTGACAGGGGGCGGCGGCTCAATAGGCTCTGAGCTTTGCAGGCAGATAGCCAAATTCATACCCAAAAAACTTATAATTTTCGATATATACGAAAACAATGCCTATGAGCTTTACAGTGAGCTTAAAGACAAATACGGCAGTGATATAGACATAGCTGTGATTATAGGTTCGGTCTGCGACAAGGCTATTGTAAAAAATGTTTTCGAAGTCTATAGACCCCAGGTTATTTTCCATGCGGCGGCCCATAAGCATGTGCCCCTTATGGAGTTTGTTCCCAAGGAGGCTGTTAAAAACAACGTTTTCGGAACTCTTAACATTGCTCAGGCGGCAGACAGATTTTCAGTGGAGAGGTTTGTGCTGCTTTCCACCGACAAGGCCGTTAATCCGGCTAATGTAATGGGAGCCACAAAGAGAATTACGGAAATGATTATTCAGCAAATCGCCTTAAGGAGCAAGACTAAGTTTATGGCCGTAAGGTTCGGAAATGTTTTGGGTTCAAACGGCTCCGTTATACAAATTTTTAAAAAGCAGATTGCCGAGGGCGGCCCCTTGAGAGTTACCCACAAGGACATAACCAGATTTTTTATGACTATTCCCGAAGCGGCCAGGCTTGTTTTACAGGCAGGCGGAATGGGCAGCTCCGGCAGTATATATGTTCTTGACATGGGCGAGCAGGTTAAAATAAATGATCTTGCGGTGAATCTTATAAAGCTTTCCGGCTATAAGCCCTATGAAGATATTGACATAGTCTATACAGGTTTAAGGCCGGGGGAAAAGCTCTGTGAGGAGCTTATCACTGAAGAAGAAAAGAAAAGAATTGAGAAAACAAAATATAAGGAAATCCTTGCTGTAAAGCCCGGTGAGATAGATTCGGAAAAATTCATGGGGCTTTTGAAAAAGCTTTACAGGTCCTGCGGCGACGACAGCGATACTGTGGCGGTTATTAGGGAAATTGTTCCCAATTTTAAAACCATTGTCAGCGGTGCCGGGAAAGAGACTGTTTATTAAGGAGTGATTTTGTTGTATAGGTATGTAAAGAGAGCAATGGATATAGCGCTTGCAGCTGTGGGAATTGTTGTTTCGGCTATACCTATGGCGGCGATTGCTATATGTATAAAGGCGGAAACAAAGGGGCCGGTTATTTTTAAGCAGGACAGAGTGGGAAAGAACAAAAAAATATTTAAAATATTAAAGTTCAGAACTATGTATTCTGACGCACCTATGAATATTCCCACACATCTGTTGGGAAATCCCGAAGCTTTTATTACCAAAACGGGAAAAATTTTAAGAAGAACGAGTTTAGATGAACTTCCTCAGCTTTTTAACATAATAAAAGGCGATATGAGTATAGTGGGGCCACGGCCGGCTCTTTATAATCAATATGACCTTATAGAGGAAAGAGACAAATACGGGGCAAACAATATTAAGCCCGGGCTTACCGGGTATGCCCAGATAAACGGCCGTGACGAGCTGCCTATAGACGTTAAGGCAGCCTATGACGGTGAATATGTAAAAAAAATAGGTTTTTTAACGGATATTAAAATAATGGCAAAAACATTTATTTCGGTTATAAAGCAGGAGGGAGTAGCCGAAGGGGCGAATGAAGCGGATAATGAAAGACCTCGGAAAGCATAAGCTTTTCGGGGTCTTTCACTGTCTGTGGCTATATAATAATATTTGCTTTTTGGGGATGTTGTCAGTTTATCCAGCTGAAACGTCGGCAGGCCTTATATATGCCGTCGTCTTCGGCGTTTGCGGTTATGTAGGAGGCTTTTTGTTTAACCTCGTCTATGGCGTTTCCCATAGCTATGCTTGTCCATTCGGGCTTAAACATATTCAGGTCGTTTTTTCCGTCTCCGAAAACAACAACATCGCCGAAGTCTCCGCCCAGATAATCTACCATGGCCTTTATGCCTGCCGCTTTGTCGGCCGGCTCAACAAATAAATATTCTTTGTGGCCACGGCACCAGGGCAAAGACTTAAGAGCTTCGATTTTTTCTTCTTCGCCGGGAAAACAGGCCACATTAACTTTGAAAATTTGAGGATAGTCTTTAATATTTAAATTTTTTACGACACGGGTTTCCATATATATGTCATGGGTGGCGTTAAAAAAGCTTTCGTCGGGGGCCAGCCTTATTTTACTGTTTTCGGGGGAGAAGCCCCATGGTATGTTTTTTGATGTGCATTCTTCTATAAGTGCCGCACATTTGTCATAGTCAAGAGGCTTTATTCCCAGAAGTCTGTTGTTAATTGTAAGACCGTTTCCGCCGTCGCTTACCATATTTTTAAAGCCCAGCTGCTGCATATAGTCATAGGCCATGGCCTGACTTCTGCCTGTTGCTATACAGATGAAATGGCCCTGCTCTTCAAGCTTTTTAAGGGCAGCTTTGGCCGAAGCCGGAATATACTGCTTTCCGGGTCTGCCGACAGCTAAGGTTCCGTCAATATCAAAAAAGAAATACTTTTTTTTCATAGCCGCACATCCTTTCTTTTGGATTTAAAATGTTGTTGTTACAGCAATACCGTTCGGATTTAAAACATATCTTTAAGGAACCGCTGGTTAATTAAAATTATATTTACCGCAGAAATTTGTGTCAATATAAATTAGGGAATATGACAAGAAGATAATTTTACAAGAGGGTAAGG
>JAJQCI010000159.1:0-3181 GCA_021202835.1 Clostridiales bacterium
CTTTTACTAAAAAATCAAGGAGGAAAACAAAATGAAAAGATTTTTATGTGCAGTTTTGGCAGGCGTTATGGTTTTAAGCCTTGCAGCCTGTGGTTCAAGTTCAAGCTCAAGCGAAGCCGATTCAGCAGCTGCCGATGAAACTGCCGCAGAAGAAGCCGGCGCAGAAGAAGCAGAAGCAAACGGCACTGTTTACATTATAGGAACAGACACAACATTTGCTCCTTTCGAATTCCAGGATGTAGACGGAAACCAGATTGGTATAGATATGGATCTTCTTGCCGCTATTGCAGCTGACCAGGGCTTCGAATATGAAATAAATGTTCTCGGCTTTAACGCAGCCGTTCAGGCTCTTGAGGCAAATCAGGTTGACGGCGTTATCGCAGGTATGTCAATCACAGACGAAAGAAAGGAAAAGTTCGACTTCTCCGATCCTTACTTTGATTCAGGCGTAATCATGGGTGTTGCCGCTGATTCCGAAATTTCAAGCTATGAAGAGCTTGCAGGCCAGAAGGTAGCCGTTAAGCAGGGTACAGAGGGCTCAGCCTTTGCAGAATCCATCGCCGACGAATACGGCTTCGAAATGGTAACCTTCGATGATTCTTCAATGATGTATGAAGACGTTATGGCAGGAAACACAGTTGCCTGCTTCGAAGACTATCCCGTTCTCGGCTATGCTATTAATCAGGGTCTTGCTCTTAAGACTGTAACAGAAAAGGAACAGGGTTCAAGCTACGGCTTTGCTGTTCATAAGGATGAAAATGCCGAACTTCTCGAAATGTTCAACGCAGGTCTTGAAAACATTAAGGCAAGCGGAGAATATGACGAAATTTTAGCAACATATATTTCTGCTGAGTAATAGGAAAATTTAAGTTTTGCTTCGGATAAGCTTATGTTTGGGCTTATCGGCAAATATAATTAAAGCAATGACGCTTTCGATTAGTCAGACGGTTTGGGGTTTGGCTTTTCGAAAGCGTTTTTTAACTTATTAAAAAGCATTTTTCAGGTTATTTGGCTGAACTTTAATGATTTTTTTAATAATTTCGGTTTTGTTGATTTAAACGGAAAGGAGTATTAAATGGAAGCTCTCAATTCCTTTTTTGAACTTTTACTGGAGTCTTGGCCTGTTCTTTTAAAGGGCGCAGGCTTAACACTTCGGCTTACTATAGTTACTCTTCCCTTTGCGGTTCTTCTGGGGCTTATATCCTGCGTCTTGGGAATGACCAACATAAGGGATTTAAAAATTATTTCATGGATAATGAGATCCATATCCAATGTATACATCGCTATTATAAGGGGCACTCCCGTTCTTGTACAGGTTTTCTTTATATATTTCGGTATAACACAGTTTACTGGCACTAAAATGACGGCTTATGTGGCCGGCGTAATCTGCTTAAGCTTAAACGCAGGGGCCTACCTCTCGGAAATTTTCAGAGGAGGAATTCAGGCCGTAAACAAGGGCCAGATGGAAGCGGCAAGAAGCCTGGGTATGCCCTACGGAAATTCTATGATAAAAATTATTCTTCCCCAGGCTTTCAGAATAGTTATTCCTTCCACAGTTAACCAGTTTATTATAACTCTTAAAGACACATCCATAATATCGGTTATAGGTCTTATGGAGCTTACTATGCAGGGAAAACAGATTATAGCCAGAAATTTCAGGTCATTTGAAATTTGGATTATGGTCGGAGTAATTTATTTTGTAATGAATTATGCGCTTTCAAAGGTTTCTCAATATATCGAAAGGAGGCTTTCCATTGACAAAGGTAGAAATTAAAGGACTTGAAAAAAATTTCGGCAAGCTTCACGTTTTAAAGGGAATTGACCTTAAGGTCGAAGAGGGCGAGGTTGTCTGCCTTATAGGACCCTCCGGCTCGGGAAAGAGTACTCTTTTAAGGTGCATAAACTGTCTCGAAGAAGCCACAAAGGGTAAGATTGTTGTTGACGGTCAGGTTCTGACAGACAAAAAAACAAACATAAACAAGGTAAGGGAAAATATAGGAATGGTTTTCCAGCAGTTTAATCTTTTTCCTCACCTTTCCGTAATTAAAAACATAATGCTTGCTCCTGTTGACAGAAAAAAGCTCACTAAGGAACAGGCAGAGAAAAAGGGAATGGAGCTTTTGGCCAGAGTAGGCCTTGCAGACAAGAAAGATCAGTTTCCCTCCCAGCTCTCCGGCGGTCAGCAGCAGAGAGTAGCCATAGCCCGTTCACTATGTATGGAGCCGGACATTATGCTTTTTGACGAACCAACCTCCGCTCTCGACCCTGAAACGGTCGGTGAGGTTTTGGACGTTATGAAGGAGCTTGCAAAAGAAGGCATGACAATGGTTATTGTAACTCATGAAATGGGCTTTGCAAGAGAGGTTGCCGACAGGGTTCTTTTCCTTGACGGCGGCTATATAGTAGAACAGGGAACCCCCGAACAAATCTTCGGAAATCCCCAAAACGAAAGAACAAAATCATTTTTGGATAAAGTATTATAAAACCAGTAGTGTTCTATGGTAAAACCGAAACACAGCCTGCTCCGCCGCAGACGGGGCAGGGCCTTGTAAGGCGGCTCTTCAGAGGAAGACCCGTCTTTTTTCGTGTCATAAGAACAAGCCCCAAGGGCACCATTCCCACAACAGTGACGGAAACTCTGTCACACTTGGCCCCTTCTTCCAAAATTTCAACAAGCTTTTTGTTGTTTTCTTCCGATTTCATATTTATAAAATCAATAACTATCATCCCCGAAAGATTTCTGAGCCTGAGCTGTCTTAAAATTTCCTCCGCTGCTTCTTTGTTTGTCTTAAAAACGGCTTCTTCGTGAGCCTTTGTGTTGTTTTTGCCTGTGTTCACGTCTATAACAACCATAGCCTCAGTGTTTTCTATAATGAGCCAGCCGCCGCTTTTAAGCCAAACCTTTGGCATAAGAGCCTTTTTTATTTTGCTTTCTATGAAATATTCCTTGAAAATAGAAATTTCTCCTTCATAAACAGCCGGAGTGTATTCATGGTTAGGATCGATATATTTGTAATAATCTTCGGCATTGTCGGTAACCGGTGAAAACTCCCCAAAGGCTTTCATTGCCGAAAGCGCTTCACAGTCTCCCTCATAAAGGCAGGCCGGGGCTTTCCTGTACTGCCCCTCTTCTTTAAGCTTCAAAAGCATATTTCCTACAGTGGAAACATAAGCTCTTTAT
>JAJQCI010000159.1:3191-5575 GCA_021202835.1 Clostridiales bacterium
GGTGACACCTCTCCGGCTTTGGTTCTTACGATAATATCAAAGCCTGAAAATTCCTCTCCGCCTAAAGCAGACCTTATCTCACGGCGTTTATTTTCGTCCGTTATTTTTCGGGAAATCCTTACCTCGCCGCTGCCCGGTGAAACAACGGCAAGCTCTCCGCCCAGCGAAACAGCCGTGGTAACTGCAGCCCCTTTTTCGTTTTCTGCTTCTCTTACAGCCTGAACGACAATATCACAGCCCTCTTTAACAATAAGCTTGTTCCCCGACCAAAGACTGTTTTCCTTTTTGTCCTTCAAATAAAGAAAAGCGTTTCTGTCCTCACCCAAATCTACAAAAGCAAAGCCACTTTTCAATATTCTCTTTATTTTTCCCACATAAATATCTCCTGCCTTAAGCTTCTTTCCTTTTTCCGACGAAATAACCTCAATAAGCTCTCCGTTTTCCGTCAAAGCCGTATTTATAAATTTTTCGCCGCAGCTTATAATAGCTCTTTTCACAAAACCTCTCCTAACATATTTTTTGTGCCTGCCGGTTATTCACCGTCTTCTTCTGTTGTGCAATATTCTTTAAATGTTCCGTCGGGGTTCAATATAACCTTTTCTCCTGTAGAACCTATATATCCCGTAAACAGCCCTTCATCCCCGTAGGGCGTAACTCCGTCATATTCCGCTGCCGCCACCTCTTCGCTTATAAGACGCTTTAGATATGCAAAGCCTTCCCTTTCATTCGGAGAGGCAATGTTGTCTCCGAAATGTATCCAGTAAAGAAGGTTTGACCCTGTGGCACTGTAAACGTAGGTGGACCCGGCAGCAAAGCCGTCGGCCTCCATTTCCTCCGACCCGTAGTGAAGAGTTTTAAGAAGATTTCCTTCCGTGTCGAAAACATAATATGTGTTGTTTCTGCCGTTATAATAGTTGTTTTCATCTGACAAAACAAAGACATTGTCAACGGCCTTGTTTACATATGCGCCTGCAAGCTCATATTTAGGCTCAACTATAACCTCTCCATCTTTTGTCATTGCTCCCCACTTTTTAATGGAATTTTGGAAAAGATAGGTGTCACAGCCTATATATGTCTTGTTATACTGCGTTGTGTCTTCGGAAGCCAAATCGTAAAAATCAAAAATATGATAAATCGAAATAATGGTGTTTTCCAGGCTGTATGGGTCGTCGGGAAGGAAACAGTTGTCCTTTCCGTCGTCCATTAAATATGTATCTCCAGCCTTCGTTCCCGTTACATAATAAACCGCAAGTCTTGACGAAACATTAATGGTTCTGTGGTCGTCATAATTCTTATCTCTTAACGATGTTTTAACATCCAAAAGCTGACACAGACGGTAAAGACAGGCAGCAGCCTCCTCTCTTGTGGCTGCCCTTTCGGGATTAAAATATCTGCTGTCTATTCCCGGAGTTATAAGCCCCAGCTGCTCCGCAAGAAGAACATCGGGAGAAACAACGTCAATATATTTGTCGTAATCTATTGTTATATCGTTATCGGCAATATATGTATAAATATCCTTTCCGCTTTTCCTGAGAACGGCCTGAACCCCGAGACAGGCAAGCTCATAGCGTGTAACGTCGTCACTTAAATCTCTGTGTCTCAGAGGATTTAAAAGAAGCCCCTCTTCGTCTGCCTTTTTAATTTTTTCCTCCGCAAAATCACTGCATACATAATTGTCCGGCGCATAGGAATTGTCATAGTCAAAAAGCCCCACAAGGTTATAATTTCCGTCAAAGCGGTAATATGTGGCCTTTAGCTCTCCGCTTTCGTCTCTTTTTTCGCAGATAAGATTATAGCCGCTTCTGCAGAATTTTGCCCTTATGTAATAATAATTGTCATTGGGAACAAGGGTATAAAGCTGTGAGCCTGTTAAAACCCCGAAGCCCGAAAGATCCTCCGTTCCGTAAAACCTGACAATTAAATATCTGTTTAAAAACATACCGTCAAAAACACCTGTGAAGAGCCTGTCGATAAGCTTGTTTCCGTTTCCGTCTACAATATAGGTATATCCGTTTTTTGTGTTTGCGGTAATATAGGTGTTTTCTCTGCCCGAAATACTGACCTTGCCGCTGCCTGCTTCCTTCGAGCCAACAATTTTATAGTTGTCTGTGAAATCATAGGTGTCATAGCCCCAAACCTGAACTGCCCCGGCAAAAATAATCACAGCCGCCAAAACAGCCGTTAAAATTCTTCTCATAAAAAATACCTCCTCTTCAATATATTTGTAACAGTTCAGCCGTGCCTTGCTGATGGATTTTTGTGTGGAAACCGGAGTTTTCATACAGAAATTCATCAGCAAGGCACGAGCGGAGCGCCAAATACTCGCAAAAATTGAGCCGTCTAAACGGCGCCGGATGCGCAGCAGACGCTTTGCGAGCTTTTGG
>JAJQCI010000101.1 GCA_021202835.1 Clostridiales bacterium
ATATGCCTTATCAGAAAAATGACTTTCCTGTATTAAAGGAATACTACACAGAGTATTGCGCAAAAAGATTTGATAAAATGAAGCATTTATTCTGTAAATCACTTAATATAGAATATGAAGATATTTCGGATGAGGAACCCAATATAATACAAGGAGATATGGTTTTGTCCGATGAACAACTGCAAAATCCGAAAACAAAATTGGTGGATAAATGTATTATTCGATTTGCAAAAGAAAAGAATATGAGAATGATCAAAATCGGGCGAAGTACATATGTTTCGGAGAATGGTCAAATAGGTTATATTTTTACAACATCCAAGGCATATAAGCAAGGTAACCGTGAAAAATATTGGTTTGCCTATAGGAGAAAGACGTTGGAAAAGTTAGACAATTGTAGAGAAAAGTATGTTGTTTACGGATGCAAGGATGAGAATACATTAATCTGTTTGCCAGTAGAAAAAATTGAAAAATCGGTTAATAGAATGAATTCATCAGTGAATGAAGATGGCAGTATATCACATTGGCATATGGTTTTCTTTAAGGATAATAATGGTCAATTTACGTGGATGGTTTCCAAACCATCTATTGAAGAAATTAATATTAATGAATATGTGATTTGATAAAATACAGTGTTTTCAGAAACAGCATTGTTACGGACAAGTTGAACAGCGAGTTTGCCGGGGAGGAGCGGCGGCTGATTTTTTGGTATGACGAGGGCGGGTCATTTGCCGAGGACGTGGACGGGCTTGACCTTGAGAATGCGAAGGTTTATCATTTAGAGCCTGACAATCAGTTTTATACAAAATACTTTTTCGAGTGTGTGGACACAACGGGAAATTATTTGGTTTATGCGCCCTTCGCTAAGCCCGACATCCGCTATAACCACCTTGAAGATACGGTTTACTATTCGGGGCAGTTTTACGCAGACAGGGCTTCGCTTTTGACCTTGGATTTAGGCATTGACGAGCGTTATAAGCCTGTAATTCAGCGGTATATAAAGTTTTTCCAAAATAAAACAAATTCCAAAGGCTTTTATGATTTGGAGCTTGACGTTTATAACCAAAAAACAATTGAAATCGGTCTTATGAGCGTTCTATGCAAGTGCAAAACCGCTTCTTTTGAAGAGGTTATGCGTAAAATTTTGATAAGCGGCGGCTTTGAGGACAATTCTTATTTGGCAAGCTTTGAAAAATACGGTCTTAACGAGGCTTTTTGGCGGCAGGTTTCCGATAATTTTGGTTATGCGGACGAAAACCCCACACTTGAAAAGCTGGCAATGTGTATGTTTGTTACATATTTTGACAGAGCCGTTGAGACGGAAATTCCCTCGGCTTGGAGGCCTTTTCTCAGCTTTAAGTCGGGAAATATAACCGCCTTTTTGGATAATCTTATGAACAGCTCTCTTTACGGCGAGGATTTTGACATGCTTTCGGAGCAGATTTATTATAGCTTGAATGGCGAGGAGGAGCTTTCAAAGCTGCCTCTTGAAGCCCTTGTTTCCTGTGGGATTTTTGCCGGAATTGACAGCCTGCTTATAAAGTGGGCAGCGGAGCGGCTTGAGCTTGAAGACATAGGGGCTAAGCTGGGAGAGGTTAATATTCCTCAGCTTGTGAAAATACGAAGCCGTCAGCATTTCGGCAAACAGCGCAAGGCGGAGTATTTTGCTGTTGAAAATGCCTGGCATATTATAGTTGCGTCCTGTGCAAAATACCTTCCCTATGACAGAATTGATAAAATGGCGGAGGCATACACAAATTCACTGTGTCTTACTGACCGCTGGTATCGATATTTTTATTATAATTTAGACAAATTGCAGGACTGCGAGGGCTTTGACAAGCTTAAGCAGCTGATTGAAAATATTTATGCCAATGAATTTTTGGCAAAGGTCTGCACAAACTGGTCACAGCTTTTAGCAGAACAGGGGGACAGCCTTGAAATTGAAAAACAGGTGGATTTTTATGCCCGAAATGTTGAGTTTGCGAAGGATCAGACTGTTGTTATTATTTCCGATGCTTTGAAATATGAGGTGGGGCTTGAGTTATTTGAAAGGCTTCAGGAGGACGAAAAGTGTACTGCCGAAATAAGTGCTGCGGCAGGGGTTCTGCCTTCTGTTACGGAGTACGGTATGGCGGCTTTGCTGCCCCACAGAAAGATTGAACTTGAGGCTGATTATTCCGTAACGGTTGACGGACAGAAGACTGACAAAACAGAGCAGAGAGAGGCTGTTTTGCAAAAATATAAAAAGGCGAGCCGCTGTGTGCAGTATGACGATATAAAGGGAATGAATACTGCGGAGCTTAGAAAGATTTTCACACGTCAGGACGTTGTTTATATCTATCATAATCAGATTGACGCAAGAGGGGATAAGAGGAGTACGGAAAACGAGGTTTTTAATGCCTGTGAAGAGGCTGTTAAAGAAATAATCGCACTTATCCGCCGCTTGAACACATGTGCAAACAGATCCCATTTTATTGTGACGGCTGACCACGGCTTTTTGTACAGAAGAAATAAGCTTAAGGAAGGGGATAAAATTCCGGGTGCTGCCGGTGAAGGTGTTTGTGCAAGGCGATATATGTTGACCGAAAATGAGATTTCGGAGAAAAGTGTTGTTTCTTTTGAACTGGGGCAGATGATGAAAAACGGGGACAGGCGTGTTGTTTCCTGCCCTGTGGGGGCTGATGTTTTTAAGGCAAATGACCCCGGGCTTAATTATGTTCACGGGGGCTGTTCGCCCCAGGAAATGCTGATTCCTCTTATTAAGGTTAAGACACAGAGAAGCCGCAGAGAAACTACAACGGCAAAAATTACTTTGATTAGCCTGTCAACAAAAATTACAAATTTGATTACGTCACTTGATTTTCTCCAGTCGGAAGCGGTAAGCGATGTGGTGAAGGAAGCCACTTACAGGGTTTATTTTGTTGCCGAAAACGGAGATGTGATTTCAAACGAGAATTTGTATAAGGCGGACAACAGAGAAAAGGAAAGCCCTAAACGTATATTTAAGCTGCGTTTTTCGTTTAAGAATAAAAAATATGACAAGACTCAAAAATATTATTTGGTAGCATATGATGAAAAGACTAATTTGGAAGTATTAAGGCGTGAATTTACGGTTGATATAGCCTTTGCGGATGATTTCGGATTCGGGTTTTAATAAAGACAGGATGTTTGGAATCCGGAACAAAACGGAATTATCCGGAACAATTTGGATTAATCCGGAAGTTCCGGATTCGGCTATTATAAGGTTTAAGCGGAGGGTAATTATATGGATGAATATTCGGAAAGAGACGACAGCAGGGCGGCGGTAAAACAGAAGCTGAGACAGTATTTTGACGGACGAATTGTCAGAAAAGACTTGACAAAGCGGATTAAAGAGGGGGCAAATGTGCCTGTTTATGTGTTGGAGTTTTTGCTTGGGCAGTATTGCAGCTCGGACGATGAGGAAATTGTTGAAGCAGGGGTGAACAACGTTAAGAGGATTTTAGCCGATAATTTTGTTCGTCCCGACGAAGCACAGAAGGTTTTGTCTGTTCTTCGTGAAAGGGGCAGCTACACCGTAATTGACAAAATAACTGTCCATTTAAATATAAAAGAGGATCGCTATGAAGCGGAGTTTTCGAATTTGGGGCATAAGGAATCGATGACTAATTCGTTCTTCGCATCTTCACCACTGCTTTTTCCGATTGCTGCGTCACTCGCTTTTGACATAGGCTCCGGCTATGCCTGCAAGCGACTTCCTTGCCCTCGAAAAAATCAGCGGCAAATCTGCTTCGGCGAATTAGTCATCGCTCCCTTAGAATATTCCCATTCACCCGGATTATCCCTCTAAATATGACAGGCTTTTATGCGGCGGCATATGGTGTATTTTGCAGCTAGATTATGAATTTATAGAAGAGGACAAAAAGAATACTTCACCTATTCGTATTCGCAAGCTGACGCCTATACAGATGCCTCATATTGATATGGACGAGGTTAAAAACGGCAGAAAAGCCTTTACAAAGGACGAATGGATTGACGTGCTGCTTAGGTCAACGGGAATGGAGCCTGAAAAGCTTGACGACAGGGTGAAGTGGCTGCTGCTTGCACGTATGCTGCCACTTGTGGAGAATAATTTAAATCTCTGCGAGTTAGGTCCCAGAAGTACAGGAAAATCGCATATTTATAAGGAAATTTCACCTAACAGTATTCTTGTCTCAGGCGGGCAAACTACTGTCGCTAACCTGTTTTACAATATGGCAAGCAAGACAATCGGGCTTGTGGGTATGTGGGACTGCGTGGCTTTTGACGAGGTGGCAGGCATAACCTTTAAGGACAAAGACGGTATTCAGATAATGAAGGACTATATGAACTCAGGCTCTTTTACAAGAGGACGTGAGGAAAAGGCGGCATCTGCATCAATGGTTTTTGTGGGAAACATAAACCAAAGCGTTGAAGTTCTTCAAAAGACATCACATTTGTTCGAGCCTTTCCCGGCGGCTATGGCTTATGATACGGCATTTCTTGACCGTATGCACTGCTATGTTCCCGGGTGGGAAATTCCAAAATACCGCCCTGAATTTTTTACAGATGATTACGGCTTTATTACAGACTATCTGTCTGAGTTTATGAGACAGATGAGGAAGGAAAATTTCGGAGACGCAGCAGATAAATATTTCCGCTTCGGCAGCAACTTAAATCAGCGTGACACAACGGCTGTCCGCAAAATGATTTCAGCCTTTGTGAAACTTATTTATCCCGACGGAGAAGTGACAAAGAAAGAAATTCGGGAAATACTCGAAATTTCTCTTGAGCTTCGCCGCAGAGTTAAGGAGCAGCTTAAAAAAAATAGGCGGTATGGAATTTTATGACGTAAACTTTTCATACATAGACAACGACAGCTTTGAAGAAACCTATGTTTCAGTGCCTGAACACGGCAGCGGCAAGCTGATTCCCGAAGGGTTGAGCAAGCCGGGACATATTTATACGGTTTCTCAGAGCAAAACAGGCATGGTGGGCGTTTACCGTTTGGAAACACAGGTATTGCCCGGAAGCGGCAAGTTCGAGCGAACAGGCATAGGCACAGATAGAGACGCAAAGGAAGCCGCAAACACAGCCTTTAACTATCTGAAAGCAAACAGCAACGAAATTTCTGGAAAAATCAGTACCACAACAAAAGACTATATTATAAACTATCAGGATCTGCAGGGCATAGCAATGACCAAAAGCTTAGCCCTGCCGACGCTTATTGCCATATGCTCCGCAGCACTTAATAAGCCGGCACTGAGCAGCCTGGCGGTTTTGGGAGAAATAAGCATAAGCGGCACACTTATTAAAGTAAGCGAACTTGCAAACGTGCTTCAGGTCTGCTTAGACAGTGGGGCGAAGAGAGTGCTGCTGCCTATTACGGCTGCTCCCGACCTAAAGGCTGTGCCATATGAGCTTATGGCTGCCTTCAGCCTTATGTTCTATTCTACTCCCCAAGAGGCAGTATTTAAGGCTTTGTGTGTTTAGTGATACAAAAAATTCAGAGGAGGCATCAAACTTCCGCTGAATACAAATCAACTTGTTTAAAAATC
>JAJQCI010000118.1 GCA_021202835.1 Clostridiales bacterium
CCCCAGTTTATAACCTGTAACAGGGGAGTAATAGTAAATTTGGACATGGTTAAAAAACCGGATGGCAGCTACTTTCTTATGAAAGACAATACCAAGGTGTTCATAAGCAGGAGCAAGGTAGCTGAAACCAAAAAACAATATGCAGACTACATATTTTCAAAGACAAGGGGTGATACAGATGTCTGAAGTGTCAGAAGTGATATTTTATTATGTTTTAACAACAATTCCTTATTTTATAGGGGCTTATATTCCCTTTATAGGAAAGCTGAGGTTTCAGAAAATATATACTGTCTGCGTGTTTTTATGTTTCACAATTTCAATTTGCTTTGCCGCCGCTTTCATGTGCTGGTGGGGAGTCAGATATAGAATTATTGAGTTTACTTTAGCGGCTTTATACATAGTTTTATATTTTTTTCTTGTAAAACAGAATCCATTTAAGCTTATGTTTTTCGGTGTGTTTATAGCGGACGCAATGATAGTCATAAGGGGAATCAGCCTGTTTTTGTGTTATAATATATTCGGGTTTGACGAAAGCATGTATGTTGCCTGCGGTTTGGTACATATGGCTGTGTTCATTCCCGTTTATCCTCTTATGTATTTGACCGTGGAAAAAAACATAAAGGTTATATTCGACGTAGAGGGAACCAAGCTTTGGAGTACGGTTTGGCTTCTGCCCCTTACCATAACCGTTATTGTTTTTATCTATACTTATGATATTTCGGCCGTAGGGGTTCAAAAATGGCAGTTTATATTGTCGAGAGTTCTTTTCGGAATATCTGTTCTTCTTATTTATACTATAATTTTAAAATCTCTCGCTCAGCTGAGAGAACAGACAATCCTAAAGGAAAGAGCCGACAATGCCTCTCATGTCATTCAAATATATACTGAGCGCTATGACCTTCTTAAGTCACACATTGAGGAAACAAAAAAAGCAAGACATAACTTAAGACAGCATTTTAACCTTATAAGCGCCTGTATTGAAAAAAACGATATGAAGGCATTAACCGAATATGTAAACAAATATATAAAATCCATGCCCAAAAGCATAAAACACGGCTACAGCGCCAATTATGCCGTTGATACAATTGTAGGCTGGTATGCCGAACAGGCGGAGGCCAAAAACATAAAATTCGATGTGGAAATAAAGATACCTTCGAAAATAAATATTTCCGAGCCGGAGCTTTGTGTTGTTTTGGGAAATTTGATAGAAAATGCAGTAAATGCCTGTGAAAAAGTAACCGAAACGGAGCCTTTTATAAAAATAAGAGGGGCTGTTCAGGGAGAAGACACGGTTATATTTACTGTTGACAACAGCTGTGCGGAAGAGTCTTCGAATAAAGGAAGCTATCTTCCCCAAAAGGGCGGAAATGCCGGCTTAGGGCTTCAGTCTGTATACGACATTGCTCAAAAATATAACGGAATCGCCGATTTTAAGTGCCGAAACAATATATTTTTTGCTTCGGTAATGCTTAACGGACTTGCCGAAACGGCCTGAAAAATACAGAAAATTAATGCGCACTGCCGAAGCGGTGCGCATTTTCACATTTTTAAATTTTAAATCATATCCAGCTTGTCAAAGAGCCTTTCGGCGCCTTTTCTCATAATTCGGCCGTCCTTGACCATTCTGCGCCTTGTTCGTTTGTCGCCCATAGCCATTGAAACACCTATTATGCCTAAGATTCCTCCTGCCAAAAGGCCTGTTCTGAATCTGCCCATTGATATACACTCCCTTAAATATTTATTGAGAATAACTCAATGATATTATTTGCGGAAATATAAAATTTAATCATCCAGTTTATGTATAAATAAACCGGAGCGCAGCTTAGGCTCAAACCATGTGGATTTAGGGGGCATAATAAGGCCGTTGTCGGCTACATTCATAAGCTGTTCTATAGAAGTGGGATACATTGAAAAAGCTACGGCACATTCTCCCGAGTCAACTCTCTTTTCAAGCTCGCCCAAGCCTCTTATTCCTCCCACAAAGTCGATTCTCTTGTCAAATCTGGGGTCCTTTATGCCTAAAACCGGGCTTAAAAGATGGTTTTGGAGTATTGAAACGTCAAGACTTTTAACAGGGTCGGTAGTGTCTATTCCGTCGGCTTTCAGGAGATACCATTTTTTGTTTAAATACATACCGTAGGTAAGGGGTTCCACGGGTCTTAAGTTGCCCTCTCCCTTATATTCCTCAAGCTTAAATGTTTTTGAAACCCTGTCTAAAAATTCCTTTTCGGTAAGGCCGTTTAAGTCTTTTACAACCCTGTTATAGTCAAGTATTTTGAGCTGGCTTTTGGGGAAGAAAACAGACAGATAGAAGTTAAACTCTTCTTCGCCGGTATAGCCGGGCTTTGCGTTTCTTCTCATTACCCCGACTCTCACGGCCGAGGCATTTCTGTGGTGGCCGTCGGCTATATAAAGGGCGTTTATGTGTGAAAACTCTGCCACAAGAGTGTCAATAACGGCTTGGCTGTCTATTACCCAAACAGTATGGCCTATTTTGTCATCGGAAACAAAATCATAAACGGGAGAGTGTGAGCCTGTCCATTCGTCTACAGTTTTGTTAATATCTTTTTTATCGGAATAAGTTAAAAATATGGGGCCTGTGTTGGCGTTGCAGGTATCAACATGCTTTATTCTGTCTATCTCTTTTTCACGGAGAGTATTTTCATGCTTTTTAATCTTGTTTTTAAGATATTCGTCTATTGAAGCACAGCCCACTATACCTGTTTGGCTTCGACCCTCCATGGTGAGCCTGTAGATATATAAAAACGGAGACTTATCCTGAATAAAAATTCCCTTTTCTATCATATTATTAAGGTTTTCGGCGGCCTTTAAATAAACTGCCCCGTCGTGTTCGTCTGTTCCCTCGGGCAAGTCAATCTCGCCCCTGTCAACATGGAGAAAAGAATAGGGGTTTCCCTTAACTTCTTCTCTTGCTTCTTTACTTGTCATTACATCATAGGGTAAGGCGGCAACCCTCTCCGCAAGCTCCGGAGTAGGCCTGATACCCTTAAAGGGACGTAAAATTGACATAAAATCACCTCGAATTATAAAATAATCTGTTATTTTATAATACCTCAAATTCAAAAAAATATCAACCGGTTTTATGTAAGTTTTTATGTATTCCGGCTTCTTATTGGTAAATTGTTCAGCCGTGCCGTATTATAAGAAATCATTTTAATTTATGAAAATTTACGCTGCAGTCTTGTATTGATTTGCTTTTTGTTGTAAAATAAGTGTAACAGTTCAGCTCTGCATATCTGAGCTGCCGAAAAAAGATTTTTCTCTGAAGCGGAGGACATATGGAAAACTATAAGCCTATAATCGATAATATAATAAATGAAGTAAAAAAGGCCGTTTCCGGAAAGGACGACGAGCTTAAAAAAATTTTAACGGCTATTGTGGCCGGAGGGAACATTCTGCTTGACGATATTCCGGGAGTGGGAAAGACGACAATTGCCCTTGCCTTTTCAAAGGCGCTGGGCCTTGAGGTGAACAGAATTTATTTAACCCCCGACGTACTTCCTACGGATATAACCGGCTTTACAATGTATAACAAACAGACCGACTCTTTCGAATATAAGGAGGGGGTTGTTATGTGCAACCTTCTTTTGGCCGATGAAATAAACAGAACATCATCGAAAACACAGTCTGCCCTTTTACAGGCTATGGAGGAAAAGAGGGTTTCTGTAGACGGGGAAACATATGAGCTTCCCTCGCCGTTTATTGTTATGGCCACACAAAACCCCGTGGGCTCAATAGGCACATCCAGACTGCCTGAGTCTCAGCTTGACAGATTTTTAATTCGCCTTTCCTTAGGCTATCCCGACAGGAAAAACGAAATAGATATTTTGAAGGAACACAAGGAAAGAAATCCCTTGGATGACGTAAACAGGGTTATTGATAAAGAGACTCTTGTTGAGATTCAAAAGGCAGCGACGGAAATTTTTGTTGACGACAAAATATATGAAAAAATTGTAGGGCTTTCGGAAAAAACAAGAAGCAACCCTTATATTCGTATGGGAGTAAGCCCCAGAGGCTCTATTTCTCTTCTTCGTATGTCAACGGCAAGGGCCCTCTGTGAAGGCAGAGACTATGCTGTTCCCGGAGATTTGAAGTCTGTTTTTGTTGATACCTGTTCCCACAGAATAGTTCTTACATCTCAGGCCGCCGCCGAGGAGATTACTGCGGTGGGTGTTCTTGAGAAAATATTGAAAAGCGAGAGATTGTAATTATGCTTATTATTAAAATAGCTTATGCTGCTGCCCTTGCCATTTCGGGAATTTTAGTAGTATTTTCCGAAAAATATCCTCTGTTTGTGCTTTTTGTGCTGCTTCTTATATTTCCTGTTTTGGGGCTGTCAGAGCTTATACTTACATTTCCCTTTGTCAGAATAAGGGGAAGAGTAACAGACTCTGTAATAGAAAGACCTGATGACAACAGAATTTTTTTCGAAATAAGAAGCCTTATGCCCATTTTTAACGGAACACTGGTTTTAAGCCTTGAAAATAATCTTACGGGGGTCAAAAAAACACAGAAGATAAATTTTTCGGCCCTTCCCTTTAAAAAGACAAGGCTTACGCTCCATCCCGTTACAGGGGGCTGCGGCGTTGTTGAAATAAGGGTTAAAAAGGTTATAATCCGTGATTTTGCGAAAATTTTCAAGTTTTCAAAAAAGCCGAGGCTAAAATTTAAGCAGTATATATTCCCCAAAAGAGTTCCCGTTGATTTGAGCGGTTTTCTTGCCAAATCGGGTATAAGTCTCGATGAGGAAAAATTTTCAGAAGAAAAAAGCGGCTATGACGTAAGCGAGGTTTTCGGAATAAGGGAGTATCGTGAGGGCGACAGCCTGAGACAGATTCACTATAAGCTTTCGGCAAAGAGAGACAAGCTAATTTCAAAGGAATACAGCCTGCCCATAGACAGGGAAATAACGATAATATGTTCGCCTTTTTTTGAAAGCCTTAAAAATACACAGGCTTTTATAACAAGGTCTACAGTCTCAGCAGTGAGCTTATAGAAAACAACATAAAACATACAATTATTTTTAAAACCAAGACAAACAGTATTACGGCTGTAGTTTCGGAAGAAAAGGACTTAAAAGAAATGACCTGTGTTCTTATTTCTTTAAAGCCTGTAATCGCCGAAAGCGAAGCCGCAGGTTCATTATATATAGACGGAAGAGACTGCCATGTTTAAAACAAAAGCCTTTGAAATAAAAAATAAAAAAGGATTTCTTTATATTTTAGGCCTTTTTGCTGAGGCCGCTCTGTTTTTTGCCTGTACGGCCGGCTTTTTGCTGCTTTATTTTTCCATAATCGATAAAGAATATGACCCAGTTTATGTTCAAAGGGGAATTGAAGCCGGGCTTGTTTTGGGAATTTTAACCATTATTTTAAAGCAGCATAAAATAATCGGGCTCATATTAAACATAATATGTATATG
>JAJQCI010000015.1 GCA_021202835.1 Clostridiales bacterium
GGTATATTAATGGATACGCCGGGAAAAATCGAAGAATTATTAAATATTAAATCGGCAGAACCCTCAGAAGCACGGCTTCGCCTCGAGATGCTCTTTGACGAAAACAGCTTCGTTGAGCTTGAGGGTTTCACAAAAGGCGCAAATGTAATAACTGGCTACAGCTCAATAAACGGAAAGCTCTGCTTTGCCTATTCGCAGGACGGCCCCGTAAACAAAAAGCATGCAAACAAAATTTCCAATTTATATGATAAAGCAATAAACATGGGCGCTCCCATCGTGGGAATTCTGGACTCCACGGGCATAGAAATAAAGGACGGCCAGAAGGCTCTTGAAGCCTACGGAATTCTCTTTCAGAGAATATCAAACGCCAGCGGCCTTGTTCCCCAAATCGCCGTTGTTTTGGGAAGATGTTTAGGCACGGCAGCCTACATACCCATGCTCTCCGACATAAGAATTATGAAGGAAGAAAACGCCAATATGTTCTTAAAAAGCCCGGCGGTTTTAAAGGGCACCGACGAAATAGCCTTAAACTATGACGACTTCTGTTCCGGTGAGGCCCACGCCACAAAAACAGGGCTTGTTCACAGAAGCTACAAAACAGAGGAAGACTGCTTAGGCGCCGCAAGACGTCTTATTGACCTTCTTCCCTCAAACAATGTGGATATGGTTTACACTCCTTCAAACGCAGACCTTAACAGGGAGGACGAAAGCCTTAATTTTCTCATCGAAGATCAAGACTCGCCTATAGATATGAACTATCTTATAAGCAGCCTTGCGGACGACTACACATATTTCGAAATTCAGCCCAGATTCGGCGTCGATATGATATGTGCGTTTCTGAAGATTAACGGCTATACAGTGGGTATTATGGCAAACAACGGCGCCATAGGCATAGGCGGCACTCTCAAGGCAAGCCGCTTCGTTAAGCTTTGCGACGCCTTCAACATTCCCCTGGTAAGCCTTACCGATATTAAGGAATATGAGAAAATAAACATAACCGAACAGAACGCCCTTATGCTTTATTCCTCACAGCTTCTCTCAAGCCTTGCGGAAAGCTCCATTCCCCGTGTAAACGTAATCATAAGAAACGGCATAGGCAGCGGCTTTATGCTTATGAATTCAAAATATATAGGCGCAGACATCGTTCTTGCATGGCCCACAGCGGAAATTTCTCTTCTTAACAGAACAGGCTATGTAAATATTATGCATAAATACACAGACAAAACCTATGACGAAGCCTGCTCAGCCTATAAGTGTGCCGAAGAGGGTTATATAGACGATATTATAATTCCTTCAACCACAAGAAAGCACATAATAGCAGCCTTGGAGATGCTCTTTACAAAGAGAGTTCAAACCGTAGCCAAAAAGCACGGAAGTATGTAACAGGCAGGTGAAAATATGAGTTTGACTTTATTATCCGTTCAGGCGGAAAACTTTACACTCTTCGACGGCTTAGTGGTTGCCGCTACGGGTATACTGACGGTTTTGGCTATTCTCTTTTTGATTTCCGTCTGCATATCTGTTTCGGCAAAAATAATCTACTTTGCGGAACACAAGGGCGAAAGAAAAATTATACGCAAAAAGACTGTCCGCACGGAAGCACCTAAGCCCGTTTCCGCTCCGGAGCCCGAGCCCGTTATAACGGCCGAAGAGCCGGCGCAGGACGAAGGCGAGCTTGTGGCCGCCATAACAGCCGCCATAGCCGCAAGCCTTAACACATCACCGGACAGACTGGTGGTAAGAAGCTTCAGGCGCCCCCAAAACTGGCAGTCGGAAGCTCTTCAGGAGCAAATCAATCACAGCAGTTTTAAAACAGGTTTATAGAAGGTTTACAATACTGAATTCAGGAGGCAGTATATATGATTAACAATTTAAGAAATCCCGTATTAAAAACATACAGAGTAACAGTAAACGGAACACCCTATGAAGTAACGGTAGAAGAGGTTGACGCCTCTGCTGCTCCGTCAGCTGCTCCGTCAGCAGCTCCGTCAGCACCCGTTAAGCCGGCAGCTCCGAAGCCTGCTGCTTCGACACCGGCCCCCAAGCCCACAGCCGCACCTGCCCCGGCAACAAGCGGAACCCCTGTTAAGGCGCCTATGCCCGGTACTATTCTTGACGTAAAGGTTTCACAGGGCCAGAGCGTAAGCGAAAACCAGGTTGTCATTATTCTCGAAGCAATGAAGATGGAAAACGAAATAGTAACGCCGTTAGGCGGAACGGTTACTTCCGTTGCTGTTGCAAAGGGTCAGGCAGTAAATACAGATGATGTTCTTATTACCGTCGGCTAAAGAACGGAGGTAATTTATATGTCATTTATAAACAGACTTGCAGAGATTTTCTCCGGTTTGCTTGAAGATTCGGGTTTTCTCCTTCTTATAGACGGAGACGGCTATAAATATATAATAATGATCTGTGTGGCAATTTTCTTTATGTATCTTGCCATAGTCAAAAAATACGAGCCCCTTCTGCTTCTGCCCATAGCTTTCGGTATGCTCCTTGCAAACCTTCCCGGGGCAGGGCTTATGGCAGAGCCCACAGAAGACTCGGTAGGCGGCCTTTTATACTATTTATATCAGGGCGACGCACTGGGCATCTTCCCTCCTCTTATTTTTCTGGGTGTAGGCGTTATGACCGATTTCGGCCCCCTTATCGCAAACCCGAAAAGCCTTCTTTTGGGCGCAGCGGCCCAGGTTGGCATATTCATAGCCTTTTTGGGCGCCCTCGCTATGGGAATGACCCCTCAGGAGGCGGCCTCGGTAGGTATAATCGGCGGCGCCGACGGCCCCACGGCCATTTATACAACGACGAAGCTTGCGCCTCATATTCTCAGCACGGTTGCCGTTGCAGCTTATTCATATATGGCGCTTATCCCCATAATTCAGCCCCCTATTATGAAGCTTTTGACAACAAAGAAGGAAAGAGCCGTTAAAATGGAACAGCTTCGCCCCGTTTCAAAAACGGAAAAGATTATATTCCCCGTTATGGTTTCTATTTTGGTAATTCTTATTTTGCCCTCAACAGCCTCCCTTATAGGTATGCTTATGCTGGGAAATCTTTTAAAGGTATGCGGAGTTACAGAAAAAATAGCAAGCCACGCTTCTGAAGCCCTTATGTATATTTTAAGCCTTTTCATAGGCATATCCGTAGGCGCAACCACAGACGCAGCCACATTCTTAACGGCTTCAACCCTTAAAATAGTTGTTTTGGGCCTTTTCGCCTTTATGGTTTCCACAGCCGGCGGCGTTCTTTTGGGCAAGCTTATGTACAGACTTTCCGGCGGAAAGATTAACCCCCTTATAGGTGCAGCCGGGGTTTCGGCCGTTCCCATGGCTGCCAGAGTTGCTCAGAATGTAGGCAAGGAAGAAAACCCAAACAACTACCTGCTTATGCACGCAATGGGCCCCAATGTAGCCGGGGTTATAGGCTCAGCCGTTGCTTCTGGCATATTTTTAACACTTTTCCAATAATAACCCTACCACAGGAGGCAATATATGAGTAAAAAAATAAAAATCTGCGACTGTACTCTTCGTGACGGTCAGCAGTCTCTTATAGCAACAAGACTTTCAACAAAGGATATGCTGCCCATAATCTCCGAAATGGATAAAGTGGGCTTCGGCGCAATGGAGGTTTGGGGCGGCGCAACCTATGACAGCTGTTTAAGATATTTAAAGGAAGACCCTTGGGAAAGACTTAGGGCAATCCGCAAGGCAGCCCCCAAAACAAAGCTCCAGATGCTCTTAAGAGGCCAAAATATTTTGGGCTACAGACACTATGCCGACGACGTTGTTGAAATGTTTGTAAGAAAAAGCATTGAAAACGGCATAGACATTATAAGAATTTTCGACGCCTTAAACGACGCCAGAAATCTTGAAACGGCCGTTAAAGCCTGCAAAAAGGAAGGCGGCCACGCCCAGCTTGCCATTTCATACACATTAAGCGATGTACATACCGAAAGCTATTTTGTAAAGCTTGCAAAGCAATACAGAGATATAGGCGCAGACTCCATTTGTATTAAGGATATGGCCGGGCTTCTTCTGCCCGACCCTGCTTATAAGCTTGTTAAAGCAATAAAGGATGAAGTTAAGCTTCCAATAGAGGTTCACAGCCACTACACAAGCGGCGTTGCTTCAATGACTTATTTAAAGGCAATAGAAGCCGGCGCCGACATAATAGACACCGATATGAGCCCCTTCTCAATGGGTACATCACAGCCGGCAACAGAGGTTATGAACGCAGCCCTCAAGGGCACAAAATATGACCCTGAGCTTGATGAACATCTCTTAAAATCAATCGCCGACTATTTTGTTCCCATAAGAGAAAAAGCCTTGGAAAGCGGTCTTTTAAGCACAAAGGTTCTCTCTGTTGATATAGCTACTCTTCTTTATCAGGTACCCGGCGGTATGCTTTCAAACCTTGTTTCACAGCTTAAAAACGCAAACGCCGAAGACAGATATAAAGAGGTTTTGGAAGAAATCCCCAGAGTAAGAGCAGACCTGGGTTATCCTCCCCTTGTAACTCCCTCAAGCCAAATAGTAGGTACTCAGGCGGTTTTAAATGTCCTTATGGGCGAGCGCTATAAAATGACCCCTAAGGAAACTAAGGACCTCGTAAGAGGTATGTATGGCAAAACCCCGGTGCCTATTTCAAAAGAAATAAGAAAGAAAATTATAGGCGATGAAAAGCCCGTCACCTGCCGCCCGGCCGATCTCTTAAAGCCCGAGCTTCCCGAAGCGGAAGAAAAAATTAAAGACTTTAAGGAACAGCCCGAAGACGTATTAAGCTACGTTCTCTTCCCCCAGGTGGCCACAGAATTCTTCAAATTCCGCCAGGCTCAAAAATACGGCATAGACCCCAACCTTGCCCATGTGGAAAGCGGCGTCTACCCCATATAAAAAACTCCCCGAATCAATTCACAGATTGAACCCACCCCTGTCAAGTAGACAGAGCAAATAACAAAAAAATTATGTATAGCACATCGGATAACGGTGTGCTGTATTTTTTTCTTAAGCTGCTTTCAAATTATTATTTATATTTGCAGTTATTGCAGCATAGTCTGTTTCTAATGTCGTTTGACAGGCTAAAAAAACTTAATATTTGAAAACTGTAATAGGTTCTGTTGATTTGTAATGGTTTATGAATTGACAGGACTTTTTTATGCCCGATTTTATGTTTGCCCATGATCTCATAAAATAAAATCATTCCAAGCATTTTATACTGCCATGTGTGTTTTTGATGATCAGCCGATAAAAAATCAGTTAGGTTCCACTTTGAGGAAAATGGGTGAAAGTGAAGGTCAGTTTTTTCTTCTGAAAAACGATGCTAAAATCCACTTATTTGATGCAAATAAAATTCTTTCTTTTTGACAACTTGCTTTGATATAATCAATTATAGAAAAGATAAGATACTGCAT
>JAJQCI010000143.1:0-3426 GCA_021202835.1 Clostridiales bacterium
GAGAGACGGGCTTATAATAGGGTCTGCATGTGAAGCAGGGGAGCTTTATACGGCTGTTTATGAAAATGCCCCCGAAGAGAGAATAAAGGAGCTTGTTGACTTTTATGACTATCTTGAAATTCAGCCTATTGGCAATAACGAATTTATGATAAACAATCCTTCAAAAAGAGGAAAAACAGTTGACAGCAGGGACAAGCTTATAGATATTAACAAGAAAATCGTTGCTTTGGGGGATAAATACGGAAAGCCCGTCTGCGCTACCTGCGACTGTCACTTTCTCGACCCGGAGGACGAATATTTCAGGCGCATAATTATGGCAGGAAACGGTTTTGACGACGCCGACAATCAGGCGCCCCTTTATTTCAGAACCACCGAGGAAATGCTTAAGGAGTTTGATTATTTGGGGGAGGAAAAGGCCTATGAGGTTGTTGTTGAAAACACAAACAAAATAGCCGATATGATAGGGGATATTCTTCCCATTCCCAAAGAAACCTTTCCGCCCCATATTGACGGCGCCGAAGACCAGCTTAGGAAAATAACATATGACAAGGCTCACGAAATATACGGTGACCCTCTGCCGAAAATCGTTGAGGACAGGCTTGAAACAGAGCTGACCTCGATTATTTCAAACGGATATGCCGTGCTTTACATAATTGCCCAAAGACTTGTTTGGAATTCAAACGACCACGGCTATATGGTTGGGTCAAGAGGCTCCGTAGGCTCCTCCTTTGCGGCTACAATGGCCGGTATTACAGAGGTTAATCCCTTAGAGCCCCACTATTACTGCCCTAAATGTCAGTATTCCGACTTTGATTCCGATATTGTTAAAGAAAAGGCAGGAACAAGCGGCTTCGACCTTCCCGATATGAAATGCCCCAAATGCGGAGCGGACCTCATAAAAGAGGGGCAGGCCATACCCTTCCAAACCTTTTTGGGCTTCAACGGCGACAAGGAGCCTGATATTGACCTTAACTTCTCGGGAGAATATCAGGCCAGCGCCCACAAATACACTGAAGAGCTTTTCGGCGAGGGCTTTGTTTTTAAAGCCGGTACAATAGGTACCCTTGCAGACAAGACGGCCTATGGCTTTGTAAAAAAATATCTTGACGAAAGAGGGCTGACCGCCAACAACGCCGAAATAAACAGGCTTGTTCAGGGAATTGTAGGCATAAAGAGAACAACCGGTCAGCACCCCGGCGGCCTTATGGTTGTTCCCGATGACAATTCAATATATAATTTCTGCCCCATTCAGCACCCGGCCAACAAGATGGATTCCGACGTTGTCATAACCCACTTCGACTATCACTCAATAAGCGGAAGACTTTTGAAGCTTGACGAGCTGGGCCATGATGTGCCAACTATTATGCATATGTACAGGGAAATGACGGGAATCGACCCTATTACCGTGCCTATGGGCGACCCAAAGGTTATGTCCCTTTTCAGGGTTCCCGATGCTTTGGGGGTAACAAAGGAGGAAATAGGGGTTGAAACAGGTTCTTTGGGCCTGCCCGAGTTCGGTACGGCCGGCGCAAGGCGAATGCTTATAGAAACACAGCCCACAACCTTTTCCGAGCTTGTAAGGCTTTCGGGCCTTGCCCACGGAACAGACGTTTGGGCCGGCAACGCCCAGGAGCTTATTAAAAACGGAACCGCAACCCTTAAAGAGGTTATTGCCACAAGAGACGACATTATGACCTATCTTATATCCATGGGGCTGCCCAATGCGGAAGCCTTTACCATAATGGAAAGCGTAAGAAAGGGCAAGGGGCTTAAGCCCGAATGGGAAACGCTTATGCGTGAGCATAACGTCCCCGAATGGTATATAGAATCCTGCAAGAAGATAAAATATATGTTCCCCAAGGGCCACGCTGCGGCCTATGTAACAAGTGCCGTAAGAATAGGCTGGTTTAAAATATATTATCCCTATGCTTTTTATGCCGCAACATTTTCAATGAAGCTTGCTTTCTTCAACTATGAAACCTGCTGTTTCGGCAGAGACAGAGTTGTCAGGAGAATGAAGGAAATCGAAGCTCTGGGCAAGCAGGCAACGGCAAACGAAAAGAGCGAGCTTACTACCCTTGAGCTTGTAAACGAAATGTATGTGAGAGGGTTTAAGTTTGTTCCTATGGATTTATATGAGTCAGACGCTGTAAAGTTTAAGCTGACCGATGACGGCCTTCTGCCCCCATTTGCAACCATACCGAAGCTTGGCGGAACGGCGGCCCAAAGCATAGTTGACGCCCGTCAAAACGGCAAATTCGAAACTATAGAGGAATTTATGGAAAGAACAACCGTAGGCAAAACCCTGGTTGATCTTTTAAAGGAAAATGATGTTTTGAAAGGCATTCCCGAAACAAGACAGGTTACGCTGGATATGCTCTTTTAACAAATAAAATTATAAGGAAGAAAATATTATGGCTTGTTTTTTAATACCTGCGGCAGAAGCTGTTATAACAGCTGTGGCTGCAAAGTCGGTTAAGGCAAAGGAGGAAAGGGAAGGGGCTTCTTGTGAGGTTAAAATTCCTTTTTCGAGAAAGCTTAAATGGCTTTCGAATATCTGCGGCGGAGGCAGTATTCTGCTTCTGTTTGAACATGTTTGGCACGGAGAGATTGTGGCATGGTTTCCGTTTTTAACGGCCGCTTCAAGCTCTGCCGATATGGCTTTTATGCTTCACGAAATGGCCACAGCCGGCGTTTCTATGGCCGCTTTGGCCACGGCGGTTTGGGGAGGAATGTCTGTTGTGTCTGACATTATCTTAAGAGCCAGGGCAGAAGCCGCCGAAGCGGAATAAGCGGAGGGTTTGGCTATGACACTGCTTATAACGGTTTTTGCGGCGGTTATTTCAACTGTCGTTTGGTATTTGTCTCTCCCCGAAAACACTATGAAGGTTCATATTCTCTGCTTTATGTATTGGGGCGCTTCCCTTATGTGGTTTGTTGACGCTGTTTTTGAATATATTGAAACGGGTGCAGGTTATTTTACTCCGGCGGCGGAGGATATGCTTAACGACGCTTTTTTGGGTTTGTCGGCCGTTGCTTTGGGGCTTGTTATCTGGATTTTATATGTTCTTATAACCGACCCTAAGGGAGTTATTAAAAAGGCTCTTGCTAAAAGCACAAACAAGGTTTAATGTTTATCTGAAATGTGCGCTGTGAAATTGTTTGCAGTTTGATAACAAGGACACAGCGCTCTTTTTTTGAAAATTTTACATCAGCCGCACATTTCATTGTGAAAAAATTAACATAATTTTTACATTTTGTTTACACGTCATGGACACTTGTCCTTTGAGTGTCTACATTCTATGGCAAAATTGCATATAAATTTTAATTTTAAGGGTTTATCTTTGTTAAAACTACTATAATTTATTTGCTTTGGTAAAAAGCTATTGTTTTTTTAAGAAAAATTTGATAAAATAAGGTTGATTT
>JAJQCI010000143.1:3436-5375 GCA_021202835.1 Clostridiales bacterium
ATAAAAAATAATATTTAATATCCTTCGGTTCGGTTTTCGCTGTATAATAAAATTAACCCAAATTAAGAAAATTGCGGTTTACGGTCATAAAAAATGTGTGAAAGCTTCTTGCTTTCCACAATACCCAAAACCGAGTTTATATTGAAATAAGGAGGTTTATTTATGAGTAACGACCAAAATTATCTCCGCAGAATGCTCCTTCCGCAGGCACTTGCAGACATTTTAAAAAGCGGAAATTCCAATATTATTGTTCCCGAAAGCAAGGAACAGCTTTTTGAAATGGCTCTGGGAGGAAAAGGCAGAGATACCTTTGAATGCAATTATGATGTAAACGGTGAAACCATTTGCGAAGCAACGGTGACAAAGTGCAAAAACGGTATTGTCGTAAACTTCCCCGATCTCACAATGAGAAGAAGAGACCCCAACAGTATGATTATTGCCGACGATCTTCCTACTGACAAGCCTACCCACTATGAAAGATTCGGCAAGAGCTTCGACGACACAAGAACCGACACATTTGAGTGGTTTAAAAAGCAAAAGGATATCATCGTTCTTCCCTTCTATTCGGGAAATCATGATATGGGCTTAGGCTATCCCTCCCTTGCTATAGTTCCCTTAAACGCTGCGTTCTTTGCCGCTATGCTTGCCGATCTTCAGTGTTTTATTCCTGCTGAGGAAATCCCCAATTTCTTTAAGCCCAAGGCAATTATATATGTGGCTCCTCCCTTCCGCCATACTCACTATGACGGAAAGCAGGTTTTTTTTCACAATCGTCTTTACGATATGCATGAAATTTTCTCATACAACCTCTATCCCGGTCCCTCGGCTAAAAAGGGTGTTTATTCCGCTCTTCTTAACATCGGCGAACAGGAAGGCTGGGTAACTCTTCACGCTTCAACCGTAACCGTTATAACTCCCTATGAGCTTTCTCTTACCATTATGCATGAGGCGGCTTCCGGCGGCGGAAAGTCTGAAATGACCGAGCCCATCCACAGAGACGTTGACGGACGTGTTCTTCTGGGCACGAATATAATCACAGGTGACGATATCTACATTACTATTTCCGACTCCTGTGAGCTTTATCCCATCACAGACGATATGGCTATGGCTCACCCCAAGCTTCAGACAGACTCGGGAAAGCTGGCAGTTGTCGACGCTGAGAACGGCTGGTTCTTAAGAGTTAACCACATCGACCACTACGGCACAGAGCCGGAAACGGAAGAGGCTACGATTCACCCCAAGGAACCCCTCATCTTCCTCAACATGCAGGCTGTTCCCAATGCAACCTGTCTTATTTGGGAGCATATAGAGGATTCACCGGGTGTACCATGTTCTAATCCCAGAATAATTATGCCCAGAAAGATTAAGAAAAACATATTAAGCGGCGCAGCCGAAATCGACGTAAGAAGCTTCGGTATTCGTACTCCACCGACAACGGCTGAAAACCCCAACTACGGCATAATTGGTCTTTTCCACGTTCTTCCCCCTGCACTGGCATGGATTTGGCGTCTTGTAGCCCCCAGAGGCTTTGCCAACCCCTCTATTATCGACCAGTCAGCCGGTATGAAGAGTGAAGGCGTAGGCTCATACTGGCCTTTCGCAGTAGGCAAGAAGGTTGACCAGGCTAATCTTCTTCTTAAGCAGATTCTCGACACTCCCGAAACACGCTATGTTCTTATTCCAAACCAGTTCTTAGGGGCTTATAAAATAGGCTTTGCCGGTGAATGGTGTACAAGAGAATATCTTGCAAGAAGAGGCGGAGCGAAGTTCAGAAGAGAACAGCTTACAGAGTCAAGATGTCCTATTTTAGGCTATGCTTTCAACAACGTTAAGATCGACGGCTATCAGATTCCCAAGGGCCTTCTGCAGGTTAACTATCAGCAGGAGGTAGGAAACGAAGCCTACGATATAGGTGCTAAGATTAGTACCGACTTCTTCA
>JAJQCI010000310.1 GCA_021202835.1 Clostridiales bacterium
CTCTCCTTTCTCCATATCGTAAATGGCAGCTCCGTTCATACAGCAAAGGGGATATTTAAGCTTAAGATTTTTTAAAATTCCCTCCAGTGTAGCCGGGGTTCTTGCTGTCGAAACCGAAAGCTTAAGCCCCTTTTCCGTAAGAGAGTTAAGAATTTCGGCGGAAGTCTCACTTATCTCCTTTTTGTCATTTAAGAGAGTTCCGTCAAGATCGGTCATAAAAAGTATATTTTTCATTGAATTTTCCTCATCTGTACTTGCAAATCCGACTTTTATGTGATACTATTAAAACATAAGCACTGCGGCAAAAATTTGTAAAACACTTCCTAATTGCCCCTGTTTTTTCGTCTCGTTATATAATGATACGAAGAAAAATTCAATCTGTCAAGCCCTTAGGGCCTAAAATATTTACAAAAAATTCATAATACCAAAGAGTGCTTTTGTTGTAATCTGCTTTCAAAAAATTCAGCTTATGCTTTTTCGAAGACATTTTATTGTTGACTGATTTTGTTTTGTGAATAAAATTAAATTATAAAGTCACTAAGCTTAAAGGGGGCAATATTTATGGATTATACTTTTCTTTTGGTTATTGCGGTTATACTTTTGTTTACCAAATCTCTGGGCATACTGTCTCAAAAGGTTCATATGCCTCAGGTTGTGGGTTCTCTTGCCGCCGGGCTTATTTTGGGGCCTTCCGTTTTGGGAATTATCCCCAGGTCGGAATATGTTGCCCAGTTTTCGGAAATAGGCGTTATTCTGCTTATGTTCCTTGCCGGTTTGGAAACTGATATTTCCGAGCTTAAAAGAAACGGGGCGGCTTCTCTTGTCATTGCGGCTGTGGGAGTTGCCGTGCCTCTTGCTATGGGGGCGGCTCTTTACTGGTTTTGGTTTGGCTTAAGTGACCCTCAGGCAGTTTTAAGGGGCATATTCACCGGAGTTGTTTTAACAGCAACTTCTGTTTCGATAACTGTTGAAACCCTGCGTGAAATGGGAAAGCTGAGCGGCAAAGCCGGCATGACTATTTTGGGGGCGGCCATTATAGACGACATTTTGGGTATAATCGTTTTGACCCTTGTTTCAAGCTTAGGCGAAGCGAATGCAGACGTTAAGGGTGTTTTCCTTAAAATAGGAGCTTATTTTGTGTTTCTTGCAGTTTTAGCTCTTATGATAAAAAAGGGAAGCTCTCTCCTCGACAGCTACAACTATACCCACAGAATTTCAATAGGCAGTCTTTGCTTCTGTCTCATTCTTTCCTATGTTACAGAAGCCCAATTCGGCATAGCTGACATAACAGGTGCCTATTTTGCGGGAATTCTCCTCTGTAATCTCCGCATAAGAGACTATGTCTCTGACAAGGCAAACATAACCTCATATATGTTTTTTTCGCCTATATTTTTTGCAAGCCTGGGCATAGACACAAACCTAAGGCTTTTGACGCCCTCTCTGTTTGTTTTCGCCCTTCTTCTATTGGCCGTCGCTGTGGCCTCAAAGCTTTTGGGTTGCGGCTTGGGGGCAAAGCTTATGGGGTATACAAACAGAGATGCCCTTACAATAGGCGCAGGCATGATTTCAAGAGGTGAGGTAGCCTTAATTGTGGCCCAAAAGGGTGAGGATTTGGGGCTTATAGACAATTCTCTTTTCCCGGCAATAATTTTTGTGGTAATTATAACAACGATAATAGCGCCGATTTTCTTAAAAGCGGTAATTCCGTCAAAAGAAAAAGAAGCGCAAATATAAAAAAAGGAGTAAAGGTATGAAAAAACGTGCATTGTTAAGTGTATCAGACAAAACAGGTATTGTGGAGTTTGCAAGGGCTTTAAGCGATTTAGGCCTTGAAATCGTCTCCACAGGCGGTACCTACAAGACTTTAAAGGAAAACGGCGTTGAAGTAACGGGAATTGAAAGTGTAACAGGCTTTCCCGAGTGTCTCGACGGCAGAGTGAAAACTCTCCACCCCAAAATTCACGCCGGTATTTTAGCTATGCGTGACAACCCGGACCATATGAAGCAGGTTGAAGACTTGGGCGTTACGTTTATTGACGTTGTTGCCGTAAACCTTTATCCCTTTAAGGCAACAATACTCAAAGAGGGAACAACTCTTCCCGAAGCAATAGAAAACATAGATATAGGCGGCCCCTCTATGATAAGAGCTGCGGCTAAAAACTATAAGGATGTAGCCGTTGTAACCGACCCTGCCGACTATGACAAAATCATTGAAGAATATAAGCAGAACGGCGGCGTTTCTGCTGAAACAAAGTTCTATCTTGCCGCAAAGGTTTTCAACCACACAGCCCACTATGACACATTAATAGCCAATTATTTAAAGGATAAGGCCGGCCTTCCCAAATATCCCGACACTATTTCTCTTACATTTGAAAAGGTTCAGGATATGCGCTACGGCGAAAACCCCCATCAGTCGGCGGCTTTCTATAAAGAGGTAGGCGACAACAGAGGTCTTCTTACAGGCATTAAACAGCTTCACGGAAAAGAGCTTTCATTCAACAACATAAATGACACTCACGGCGCCTTAGAGCTTTTGAAGGAATTTGACGAGCCTGCCGTTGTAGCCTGCAAGCATTCCAACCCCTGCGGCGTTGCCTGCGGAGAAAACATTTACGAAGCCTATACAAAGGCATATGCAACCGACCCCGTTTCCATCTTCGGCGGCATCGTTGTTGCAAACAGAGAGATTGACGAAAAAACAGCAGAGGAAATAAGCAAGATTTTCCTTGAAATCGTTCTTGCTCCTTCCTTCTCGGAAAAGGCCCTTGAGATACTTTCAAAGAAGAAGAATATAAGACTTCTTGAGCTTAAGGATTTAGACAGAAAACAGCCTGAATCGGCCTACGACGTTAAAAAGGTGTCAGGCGGCCTTCTCATTCAGGATATCGACTCAAAGCTTCTGGGCTCCGAGCTTACGGTTGTTACAAAGAGACAGCCTACAGATAAAGAAATGGAAGATCTTCTCTTCACATGGAAGATTGTTAAATATGTTAAATCAAACGGCATAGCCATAGGCAAAAACAAAAGCTCTGTAGGTATGGGCCCCGGTCAGGTTAACAGAATTTGGGCGGCTGAACAGGCTATTGACCATGGCTGTCAGAACATATCTCCCGAAGCTGTAAAGGGTGCCGTTTTGGCTTCGGACGCCTTCTTCCCCTTCCCGGACTGTGTCGAAGCAGCCGCAAAGGCAGGCATAACAGCCATAATTCAGCCCGGCGGCTCAATCCGTGACAAGGAATCAATAGAGGCCTGTGACAAATACGGTATAGCTATGGTATTCACGGGAATGCGTCATTTCAGACATTAAAAATTTTTTTATAAAAAGCACATAAAAAGAGCAGGGTTTTAAATCAAGTCAAAACCCTGCTCTTTCATGTTGCAGTTTTATATTTCACCCTGGAATCTCAGGCCGTAATAACGGCTTTCAGAATAGGCATACAGAGTATTTTGAAGCGTGCCCTTACGCCATATTTTAACAGGCAGTATGACTACGCCGTTTCCCATTTCAACCTTAAGCTCATCAAACATGTCAAAGTCGGTATTTTCAATTGTTTCCTCTGAAATAACCTCTGTATTTTCGGGGTTTGATATGTTATACATTGTCATTTTTACCGAAGGATAAACGGCGGCTTCTTCGCCATCTTCTTCGCCGGCTGTTTCGGCTTCATCACCTTCATCTTCGCTTTCTTCCGAAATAATCTCTTCCGGTTCAGGCATAAACTGCGTAAAGCCTATTATTCTGTCGTCGTCATAGAGATACATTTTTTCGTCTGCTATGTGGGGGCTGCCCAAAAATTCTCCGCTCAAGGCGTCAAAAACATATATGTCTTCGCTGTCGGAAAGGAAAATTCGCTCACTTCCCACAACAAGTCTTCCGCAGCCTATGTCAAGCTTCATATTCGAAGCGTAAGTCTCCAAAAGGCTGTCCAAAAAATATACATTCACGGTTAAATCGTTGTTTTGGGTTATAAACACGGGCCTTTCTCCGGCGGCAAGCTTTGACGAGCCTTCTATTCTGGTTTTGTTTTCGAAAACAACCATACCCTCGTTAAAGCCCAGCTTATATACATTTGAGTGGATTTCGCCGCTGTCGCCGTAAACATAGTTTTCATCTGTTTCGGCAGCATATATGCCGCTTCCGCAGAATGTAAACTCATCACCTGCGCCGAAAAATGATGAAATAAGGGCGTCCTCGCTTAAATTTTCAAGATTTACCCCGGCTATGTTTAAAATAAAGCCGCCGTCGGCTTCGGGAAAGTATCTCATATTTTCATAGTCAGTGGGTATAAAGCCGTTTTCGGCTTCGGGGCTGTCTTCTGAAGGTGTGCTTAAGGAGCAGAAATAAAAATAACCCTTGCTGAAAACGATGTCTCTTGCTTTTCCTTCGAGAGATACATATTTTCTTATTATGCCGTAATCTCCGCTCATATCGATTAAACAGAAGGCCGCCTTTCCCCCCTTTGTTCCGCTTACACAGACATACCCTTGTGTATACTGTATTTTTTCACCCTCAAAGCCTGTCGGCAAAACAAGGCTTGAAATCTTATTATGAGGGCCGTAGGGGTAATTGTCGGCTTTTACGACTCTGCCCTCCGAAGAAATATAATAAACGCAGCCCTCGTCTTCACAGAGTATATAAAGATCCTCTTCAAGGCCTGTTTGAAGATTTCTGTAGGTCTCCTCCGGGCTTTCTTCGGAAGCCTTATATAAATCCTTAATCATATCATACGAACCGGCAGCAGGCAGGTTATAAACAAGGGCCTTAACCTCTGCTATTGAGTCGGCTTCCGTTTCCTTGTCGAAAATATCCTCAATATTACTTATTATAATAAGACCGTCGTCATAAAAAAGCTCAAAGCCGAATATTTCGGTAACTGCTCTTACGGGAATATAACAGTCGCCGCCGAAAATTTCGGGGGCATAAAGGAGCTCAATGTTATTGTCTCTTTCCGCATCCGAAAGGCTGGCCTCTATGCTGCCTATAGTCATAACAAGAGCTTTATTGTCATATTTAAGGGTAGCCTGCTGTTTCTTTTCATTATATGAAGCTATGGCATTGAAACCGCCTCTGTAAAAGCTTATCGGAAGGTAGGTTACGCCGTTTTCAACAACAGGGGTTTGGCTTTTGTTGTTTTCGTTTATGAAAGCCTGTTTTTGGTTTTTGAGCATAAGAGGGCTGTCGCTGTATAAAACAACGGCATTCTCAAGTCTTTCGTTAACCTTAACCGATACAACCTGCCTTTTTTCTCTTCCGGCAAGCTGCAGCAAAAGAATAACCACTACAAATATAAAATAAATCACCAAAATATATATAGGCAGCTGCTTTTTGCTCATAAACCGACACCTTCTTTATTAACATAC
>JAJQCI010000334.1 GCA_021202835.1 Clostridiales bacterium
ATATAATACCCCAGCTTTATAATTAATTTCAGAGTTTCCATTGCGGTATTTCTGTCATATTCTTTTTCACTCTCCGGCAGTTCGCCGTAGGGAACAAGCAGTGGCGTCTTTTTGTTTTCTTCGTCCTTTTTCTCTCCGTATGTCCATCCTTCCGAAATTCTTCCCGAAGCCCAAACATCGTGTACATTTTCAGCTATCAGTTCCGTAATCGACAACAGTTCTTCAGGCAGAACCACATCCTTTGTATCAACAGGTTTTGGTTCATACATATTAAACTTCCTCCTCTTCATAAGATCCTTCCATTATTTTAAGCAGTGTATTTCCTATATTCTTGATTTCGTCCTGTTTGTAAACAGTAATTACATCTATCATATTACCACGGTTTCTCTGCATATCATTTACGGGGGCACTGTCTTGAGATTCCTTCTCCTGCGTATCGGCAATCAAAACAGCTTTGGCGTTGATTCCGAATTTTCTCATTAAAGTAGAAAGCTTAAAATAGAAATTCTGTTCGAGATAAGAACGGGCCTTACATTCTATAAAAAGAGAACTGAAGCCCTTTGTTATAATACAGTCAAACTCGCTTTTTACATCCGTTTCCTCCCAGTTTATTTCATGACTGCACATAACATCGTCAAATTTTCCCGATTCCCTTACCTTATGATATATATAAATCTCTAAAATTTTGCCTGCTGTTGTAAGAAGCTCTTTAATTTTTCTGCTTGCATATGTAAAGCTTACAGCTCCGTCAGGAGAGACGGTAAGATTTATGACATAATTCATATCCCTGAAAAAATTCATAAGCTCCATATAATCCTTTTTTCTGTCGACGCCGAACTTTATCCCCGAGGCCATCAAATTGTCAAATACAACATTAACCTCATGGCTTTTGGTATTTAAATTTAAAGATATGTCGTCGTGGTTCATCAAAACATATACCTTTGAAAACAGTCTGTCAAACTCCGAGCCGTAACCGTATATATCTTTTATATTAATCTCGCATAAATCCGTAGTATAGTCGTCAATACGGCTTTCGCTCCCGATCATTTCCGTTTTCTTCAAAAAGCCTATAATCTTTGCGGCGCCCCTGCTGCAGGAGACAGGCAGTATACAGTGATAATTTTCCTCCGTATTTTTCGCCTTCTGCTTCTTTTTAAACGAGGCTATAACGTCATTAGACGCCGAATATTTGCCCAATATCTCACACAGCGCCTTCCAAACGCTGCTTTTTTGCTGATACTTTTCAAAAAGCTTGTTATAATCCCTGAAAAATTCGGGGTTATTGCTGCTGTCGCTTAATGAACAGTGAAACGCCGTCATATCCGCTACTGTGATAAAAGAATTTCTTCTTATATATCTAAGCATATCACAGCCGTTTATATCTTCAAAGCGCATGGTTTCCGAAACAAACTTATAGCTTGAAAACTTCTTATAAACTCCGCCTATTCTCATCATTGAGGAGAGATTCGTTTTATTTTTTTCAACGGCGAAAAACCTTTTTCCTTCGCTGCGTTTTTTTAGATATTCCTCTATTTCGGACGGAGCCTCTTCAGCCTCGTTTAACATAATAAGCTTAACCGCCCGAACCCTTCCTTCTCCTGTTTCCTTAAGGCTGTTTATAAAGCTTTCGTTGACGAATTTTGCATTTTCTTTTGTATATGCCAAAGCAAAGTCCACAGCGGCTCTGAATTTCTTCTTTTTCATATATGAAATTACTCCGGGCAGAGAATTCAGAAGATTTTTGATATCCTGCTTTTCCTCAATCAGATATAAATATATAATCCTCTCAGGGTTTATAAGAGTTGCCGCAGCAGCGTTTCCGAAGGAAACATCAGCCAAGGTCTCGCTTTTTTCACCGCACATATAGGGCACAGCAATATATGCTTCTTCTGTATAAGTAAGAATAAAGGGAATCCAATCGATAATTTTAACATCGTCGTCTTTCCAGTTTCGATATTCCGTACAAGCCAAAACAGGGTAAAAAACAGAATCAAAGGCCTTGACCTGCTCAACAGCGGCTTTTTTATTTTCCTGCGGCAGTGAGTCTAAGCTGTTCAAAAAAGACTCCTTCAGGCCCCTATATAAATAGACCTTTTCTTTTGCATTACCCGTCGAATTGCGTTCGTTCCTTTCGACGATATCCTTCATGCAGGTAAACCACTCCTGAAAAGCAACAACGGCCTTTCTATGGCCCTCTATTAAGGCACGGATACCCCTGATAATGTTTCCGTTTAACAGGTTCTGCCTTCCGACAGTCTCTGCTCTGCGTTTATACATACGGTGAAGCTCAACCGACATTCTGTCAAGGTCGTCCAGCTGATTAAGCTCGGCCTCCGACCCATTGTCCCACTTGGCATAATTGTTAATCTTAAAGTTCGAAGCCAGCATTTGGTCCGGCCTGCTTTTTAAGATACAAACATGCTTTTTATGCCTTTCGTCTCTCGTGACCCCACCGGCACATTCTTCTATGTTCTTTATTCTTCGCCACCCTTTGCAAAGCTTTTCAGTGACCCACCTGCGGTGTTCGACCCAAATCAGTTCGTTTTTTAGGCTGCGGCTTTTTTTATTCCTTATATTTTTAAGATACAAACGAGCCCCTTCGCTAAAACCGACTTCATCTAAATCTATACCCATACTGTAAAGCTTATATTTTATCGAAAGAACACTTGAAACGCTTGAATCGTGATTATAAGCTTTTTTAAAAGCCTTTTTTACGGGTTTATAATCTATATTAATATTTTTTTCCCAAATAATATGTGTGTTAAAAGCCATTCTCTCTATTTCGGAGTGCAGAGGGGATTTTTTTATATCTGCATTCACATACAGAGGATAAAGCGGCGAAGTTTGTTTTTCTGCGCTTTCTCCATTTTCACAGACATAGCTTATAACAAAGTCTTCTCCCAAGCTTAACCCGGCATATTTACAGGCTTTTGCCGAAGCATAGTTCACAGAATCGTTTCCCAGCGCAATAAAAATATAATTGGGGCGCTTACTTTTACAATGCTCATAAATTGTTTCCGGTGAAACATTATAGCCTGAAGCTCTGTTCCAGCGAATAAGCTCATCTGTTTCAAATGTAATGTTTCCATATGTGTCACCGCTTTTGCCTAACGAACCGTCTATATTAAAAAAATCGGCCAGCTCCGGTCTTTCCGATAAATAAATATCCTTATCCGTCAAATCATCCGATACAATAGTTATGTTTAATATTTTGCCGGGAATCTGACCGGCCTGAAGACAGGAGTCTGAAAATTTTTGACCGTAATTTCCGAAGCCGAACAATAACACATTTATTTTGTCTGCATTGTCTTTAACACACTGATATAAGGGATATTCATACAAATGATACTGCATTGACAAAAATGAGTTTTTTTCTTTGTTTACATCCAGTGATTTTTCAATATCCGTTAATATCCATTTTTCACCTGGGCGCCCTTTAACGGCAATGTCGGAGGGCAGGGCATAAAACAAAGCCGTTTCCAAATCTTCAAGAAGCTCTTCACAGTTTTCATATCTGTACGTTCTTTCACATAAGCATTTTTGAAGAATTACTGTCAAAATGTTTCTCAGTCTTGGGTGGGAGTTTGCCTCCGAGGCCTTTATAAGCTCAGAATCATCAACCATTTCCCTAAGCCTGTCATAAAATTCGCTCTTATAGTGATAGCCGTTTGCTTTTGTTTCGTCAGAAACAACTACGGCACTGAAAAGAGATGCCCCGATTGAATATATGTCTGTTTGGCAGTTTGCCGGCTCATATCCCGTTTCGGGTTCACAATATCCTTCTGTTTTTACTACGCTTTCATCGGCCTTATAAACAGAACAAACCGAATTTATATCAAACAGAGACAGTGTTTGAGTTAGTGATTTGTTTCCCCGTTTAACAAAGCCGAAATTTGAGGGGTTTATGTCTCTGTGAATCATGCCTGCTTTATGCAGAGAGCATATACAGCCTGTAAGTGTTTCAACTGCGGTTAATACGGTTACAAGCTTGCTTTCGGGAGTCTCACCCGGGTGTTTATGGATATCATCACATATTTTATCAAAGGTTTCCAATTTGGGCTCCGGCATCCAAATATATGTTGTGCCTATTATATTTCCCTCATCATCGCAGCCGTGATAAATTTCAAATGTGGGAATAAACGTGGCCAAATCATGATATTCACTGTTTTTCTTGATATTTAATAATTCTCTGTAGGGGGCTGTATATTCCTTTTCGGCTTTTAAAAACCTCTCATAGGCTTCTTTAAACTCGGGCATATGAACCAGCTGACCTTCTTTATTTCGCTTTAAACCGTATGCGTCACCCGGATAAAATTCCTTTAAAATACCTCTGCCGCTGTTTTCGTGATAGGCTTCATAACATACGGAAGAACCTCCTTCCTTATTCACCCTGCCGATGATGGAAAAGGTTCTTTTAAATGTATTATTGTCGCTTTCTTCGCAAAGCAGAACGGATTTTTTTAAATAATCACGGGTTTTCATGCTGATTTCCTCCTTTTTTTCCGTCTCATATCCAAGGATATAAAGCTGTAGTCATCAAAGCTGTTTTGTTTGATAAGAAATTTTCCCAATTTGTCATATTCATTGTTTATTATAAAGCCGGCAGCCTCCGTCTTGAGCCTGTTATTCTTTTCAAACATATGTTTCCACGCACCGTCGGAACAAATCACAACAGAGTCAATCATTGCGGCGTCATATATTTTTAGTGAAATCATTTCGGCGGCGTTTTCGGTCGTTGTAACACAGCAGCCCGAAGTGCTGTCTGAGGGCGGACAGACAACACGGCATTTCCCCCCTCCTGCGGCCATAATCATACAGTCGCCCAAACTGAAACACAAAATTTTATTTCTCCTTCTGTCAACAAGAACGCTTGCAGCCGCAGCGGAATATTCCTTTACGTCCTCGCCCCCTTCCGCAGCCTGCTCCTTAAGCTCATAAAGAACGTGAGCCGCTATAAGCCGGGCAGCCTGTTCATTTTCAAATTCGAAAAAATGCTGCCCTGCCTTTAAAAATAAATCCGTTATTGCCACGGCGGCTGTTTCGGCCCCTTTTTTTGCTTCCTTACAGGCAGAAACCCCGTCTGCCAAACATAAGGCATAAAAATCTTTATTGCAGCCGAAAAAAACAAAGTCTTGATTTTCTTCCTTTCTGCCTGTATGATAGCTGCCTTTTCGGCTTAATTTTTTTACCTCCATAAAATACTCCTTTTCTTTTTTAATTACTCACAAATATAAATATGCATATGCCGAAAAAACAACAAGCACATCAAAAAGATTTCTTCCGCTCAGGGGCTGATAAAAAGCATTTTCAAGCCTGGGCTTTATGTCCTTTTTAAAATTATTA
>JAJQCI010000215.1 GCA_021202835.1 Clostridiales bacterium
CACGTCTGACTTTTAAGGAGTTGGTCTGTATTAAAATATATTATAAAGCTGCGGCATATTCGGCTTTTACGGGCTTGCATTTCACTTCTTCGGTTTTGCTTTCGTTTTTTTGTTCTTCTTTTGCGGTACCGGCTATGTTGCCCATTGTCAGCTCTTTGTTAAGTTCCGCAAGCCGCTTTTCTTTTTCGTGAAGTTCGTCAATTCGGGCAAAGGGCTTTGTCAGTTCTTCTTTGGCATTTTTGAGGTTTTTCATTGTATTTTCAAGTGCCGTCTTGTGTGTTTCCAGTTCTTTGGGGAAGTTGGCTATTGCATTATTAAGACGGGTAAAATTGCCGTAGGGGTCTTGTCCGAGGGGGACGGTTATAGAAGTAGCATTTTTCAAGGTCAGGTTAAAGCCCTTTGTGAAGCTGTCAAAGGAAAGAATAGCTTTGAAGCCTCGGTATTCGCCTATTTCTCTGCTTTTTGCATCTGTGGGGAACATTTGACAGGCGGAAATTAAGGCTGTTCCGGCTTCTTTCTTGTCGGTGTAGGTTGTACCGTAAATGGTCATTCCGTCAAACTCCTTGTCTTTGGTAAGCTCACCTAAGGCAATATCTTTTTTCAACCCCTCTATATGCTGTTCAAGCTGTTTTATGTCGGCGGGATATTTATTTAATATGTCATTTTGCAAGTGCCGCTTTGTGCTTTGATAGTCGACAAAAAGGGTTCTCAGCCGGGCAAGGTCTATGTCCAAGTCCATTTTTTCCTTGATTTTCGGGTCGCCTGCGGCAAGAGCTTTTATTTGGGAGTAGCTTAAAACCGTTTCGTCAACGTCCTCCGCTGAACGGACGGGAGATTTGCTTGTCATTATCTGTGAGATAAATTTTTGCTTGTTTTCCAACAACTGGTAAATGTAGCTGTCAAATGTGCCTTTTGTGACATAACTATAGATGTCAACTTCCTTGTTACTGTTGCCTTGTCGGATAATTCGCCCATTGCGTTGTTGTAAATCCGAGGGACGGTATGGGCAATCTATATGGTGCAGAGCTTTAAGCCTTTGCTGACAGTTTGTGCCTGTTCCCATTTTACTTGTTGAACCGAGAAGAACCCTAACTTCGCCGTTGTTTACCTTTGTGAACAACTCCTGCTTTTGCTTGTCGGTTTTGCAATCGTGAATGAAAGCTATTTCTTCCGAGGGTACTCCCTTGTCTATCAGCTTGCTTTTAATATCGTTATATACGTTGAAGCCTGTTCCGCCGGGAGTTGACAGGTCGCAGAAAATCAGCTGCGTTGACTTTTCCTCGGCTGTATCTTTCCAAATGTCAAAAACATTGTTTATACAGACGTATACTTTGCTGCCGGGGTCATCGGGCAGAAGTGGATTTGCTATTCTTTGGTCAAGAGCTAATTTTCTTCCATCGTTCGTGACCTTTAACATATTATCCTCTTCGGGCCGAACCTGTCTGTCCCTTATTCGCTTCGCCCTGACAGCAAGGTCGGAAACCATATCTTGCTGAAAGCGGCTCGGCTCAGTGGCAATGTTGTGAAAATTTGCTTTAGGCACAGGCAGATTAAGCTCGTCCGCAACCTTTATATCGGCTGTTTCTTTAAAAAATGACATAAGTTCAGGCAGATTGAAAAACCTCGAAAACCGGGTTTTCATTTGGTAGCCTTTGCCTTCGGGTGCTAATTCCAGTGCCGTTTGAGTTTCGCCGAAGCAGCTTGCCCAACTGTCAAAATTGTTTAAGCCCCTTGCTTTCAGTTCGTCCTGTTGCAAGTATTTTTGCATTGTATATAACTCTGTCATTGAGTTCGACAGAGGTGTTCCTGTTGCAAAAACAGTGCCTTTTGAGCCTGTTTTTTCATCAAGGTACTGACATTTCATATATAAATCCGTTGCCCTTTGACTTCTGCTTGATGTGTTGATTCTCGCAACATTTCTGCCCATTTTACTTACTAAAAAGAGGTTCTTGAAATATTGTACTTCGTCTACATACAGCTTGTCAACTCCCAATTCTTCAAAAGTGACAACAGTATCACGTTTTTTGTTATTGTTTAGAGTTTCCAAAGTGTTCTCAAGATTTTTCCTCGTCCTTTCAAGGTCTTTTACGGTGTAGCCTCTTTCGCCACGCTGATTTTTCAGCATTTCAAGATTTTTGGTGATTTCGTCAATTTCTTCTTCAATAAAGGAAATCTGCCTTTCAATGGAAAGGGGTATTTTCTCAAATTGGTTATGACTGATTATGATAGCATCATAGTTCCTTGTGGATATTCGGGAACAGAATTTTTGCCTGTTTTTAGCCGTAAAATCATTTTCATTCGGTACGAGTATATTTGCCGCCGGGTAAAGCTGTAAAAACTCTTTTGCAGTCTGATTTACAATGTGTTTTGGCACAACGATAAGACTTTTTGTGCAAAGTCCGAGCCGCTTGCTTTCCATAGCCGAAGCCACCATCTCGTACGATAGCGATAGGTAAGGCTTTGAAGTAATCTCTGCCTTTTCCCCCGCTCCAAACCGTGCGTGACAGTTTCCCGTCACACGGCTTTCCATCGGTGATAATCTTTATAAAAATCTATATTTCAAACAGACTTAACCTCGTATTGTAATTTTGGCATATGTGCCATCTCTCGTAATTTATTGAGTTTGTTCATTTGCCGTTTGTCAGGCTTTAACATATTGATATATTTTCTTATTGTCCTTTCATTGCTTGAACGAATAAGGATATGGATTTTGTCGGATACGATAATCAGGTTTTGGTAACTGTCATCGCCGCCGAATAATCTCGGTGTTTTATGATGACAGTCTACTTGGTTAGCTTCAAGAACTGCACCTGTTACCGCACATTTTCCTGCTTGTGCAACATACATAGAAATTCTGTTGTCATTATATTCAACATTTTCCGTACCACAGGGATTATTCATCAAATGATATAGTACCGACATATCAACATTGCCTAAATTTTTATGAATTTCTGCTCTGCCCTGCGGTGTATACTTATTGATTTTCAGCTTCTTGTCCATAGGTACTCTGTGCTGAACATAAGCAATCGGAACAATGGCGTGTCCATTGATATATCGTACCTCTCGGCTTTTTCCATATTTAGATTTTATATATCTGTTTGTTATAGTGCCTGTTTTTACAATTCTGTGTTTCAGTCTGTTGTAAAGGCTCTTTTTGACATCAAAAGCGATTTTTTGTATATCAATATTGACGTGAGTGGCAATACAGTAATAATTATGTATATCGATAATATATGAATTGTATTTTTGTATCAGTCGGTATTCCATATTGGGGTTATACGTTTTTCGTAAATCTCCTATTATCTGCTTACTCTTTTCACGGATTTTAAGAAGTGCATTATCTTTAATATGTGCTTCAATAACGTATCTCGGCTGTTTATTTTTCTTTTTGCCTTTTATCCTTACTTTGAGTTTAAAACCCAAAAATTCAGAATAATGGCGTTTCAGATTTACTATTTTGGATTTTTCGGGGCTTATTTCAAGCCCTAATCTTTCCCACAGCCATTTTTTTACTGCTGCAAATAATTTGACTGCATCAGAATATTTTTTGCAAAATATCTTAAAATCATCTGCATATCTTACAACATAGCACTCCTTTAAGTTTGTGTAATTTCTCAGCGAATTAATTAAACTGCTTTTATCAGGTGTTCCGTTGGCATAAATTCTATGAATGTAATTTCTTTTGGTTGGCATATTTTCCCATTGGCTGACTATCCACCAGTCCAGTTCATTTAGAACAATATTGGATAACAGTGGGGAAATAATCCCTCCCTGTGGTGTGCCTTTTTCGGGAAAGCCTATTCCTGCCACTTCTGCTTTAAGCATTGTTGAAATGACGGAAAGAAGCTTTTTATCTCTGATACCGAGAGTTCACATCTGTTTTAAAAGCTTTCCGTGGCTGACATTATCAAATACTGATTTAATATCAATGACAATAACATACTGACATCCTATATTTTGTATCATTCTTTCTGCCTGAGCAATAGCATTTTCCGCACTGTGATTAGGGCGGAAACCATTGCTTCGTTTGAAAAACTTTGCTTCACAGATTGGTTCCAACACCTGTAAAACACATTGCTGAATGAGCCTGTCCATAATAGTAGGTATTCCCAACGGTCTTGTTTTGCCGTTGCTTTTCGGAATTTCCACTCGGCGTACTGCATTCGGAACGTACCAATCCAGTTTTTCCTGAACATGAGAAATTAACTTACTTTCTTTCCATTTGTTTAAATCGCTGATTGTCTTGTTATCAACTCCTGCTGTTTTACTGCCGCTGTTTTTCCTGATATTTCTGTATGCCAGTTTGATATTTTCAGGTGTTTTGATTATTTCAATCAGATTTTTGAAAATACATCCTTTAATACTCTTTGCATACAGTTCATCAAATACAGCCTGCATATCATAGTATTCAGCATTACGTAGTTTTTGTTTCTTTAGGGGTCGTGTTCTGTTTGTCAAAGTCAGGTACTCTCCTGTTTGGGATTTCGCTTTTCTTAGTCATACTCGAACCTTTGAATTAACATAGTTTTCAGTTTTTACATTATCATCGACTGGTGGCTATCCCTCTGCTGTATTTCTACAGCTTCATAGGTACTGTGCCACCTCTCTCAGCTAAATAAAGAATTGTTATATACATTTTGTATTTTCCAATTCACCACATCATAGTCTGTAACCAACTCCGTGTTTTAGCCTTTCCACGTTCCGATATTTCTATCTGTACATTTCTGCCCTTAGGTGTCCCTCTAAGCCTGTATGCTTGGCAGCACCTGTAATGCTGCAAGGACTTTCATAGTAAAAATTCTTACTCATCCTCACATACTTCCGTAATCGGAAAGGAACATTTCTGCTCCTATGCCTTTTAGACCTGTATATTCAGGATTTCGTCAGTCATAAATGACATTCTGACCATAGGCAGTTTATAGACCTCCGGCGTATCATATGCACACCTCGCCTCCGAGGCACTTTCCACAGCTTAACCTGTTTGGGCATACTTCCGCCGACTTTGGCGAGCTTTATACCTCAGCCTTTGTTACATAAAGCTGAAGCATATCGCAGTTTGTAAGGCAGGCGTTTCAGGGCGTTACCCCCTCATTCCACCTGTCGAAATATCAGTTCTCCAAGTTCAATTAATAAACTTTTTTCAGTTTTATCTTAATAGCAAACTTGTGCGTAACCTTTTCAGTTACGAACGTGTCGCACTTTTCCCAGCCCCTACACTATGTGCAAGTAAAGTATTTTTACCATATAGGGTATGTGCTATGGCATTTTTCTGATGTTCCTTTAATGTAATTTCAGGGTTCATTCCCACAAAATTTATGT
>JAJQCI010000255.1:0-2174 GCA_021202835.1 Clostridiales bacterium
ACACGCCCCCCTCAGCCGAAATATTAAAGCTTTACCGTGAGCTTGGCGGAGAAATAATAACAATAGGCAGCGACAGCCACAAGCCCGATCATTTGGGCACATATATCAATGAAGCAAAGGATATTTTGAAGGCTCACGGCTTCAAATATTTTTGCACATATGACAAAATGACACCTTTATTTCACAATTTATAAGTATTATGTGAAAAAACATTGACAGCACGGTTTTTATGATATATTATTAAATATATAGTATTTACACAAAATTTTGTTTTAAAAAGGGCGGATTTTTATGAAAAGGTTATTAAAAAGGGCTGTGTGTGGTGTTTTAAGCTGTGTTTTTCTTTTCGGCGGAGAAACGGCGGTTTTTGCCGGAGAGAATTATTCTCTTAACGGGCTTGACAAAAGTGTTATAAGTGATTTAAACAGACTTGGGGCAATTACCGAAAACCCTCAGGGTGTCAGATATTCTTCTGTTGTGTCGGAAGAGAATGTTAGTGTTTCTTCCGTTGAAACCTACGGTGGAAAATATGTTGTTGTTACATTTGACGGCAGGTTCGAAGAGAGTGACCCTTCGGATATTACACTTAAAAAATATTCAGACAACTGGTATGAGCTGAAGCCTGAGCTTTCGGATATTGAGGTTTTAAACAGCTTCTCCGCTCTTAACAGTCTGGGCGAAAGCGTTTTTATATATGAAATTAACGAAGAAATCGACGGTGTAAGGGTTGTTCCCGACAGAAGCGGAGAAAATTTCGATGACTTACAGGCGGCGGTAACCCTAGCCGACAACTATCTTTCCTGGCAGATGGATCACGGCGGCTGGGACAAGGCGGTAGAGTCACAGGCGGCTGAAAGATGGAACGGAACAGACCCCAAAAACAAATTTTCAGGCTGGTCAAGCATAGAGGGAGAGCCTATAGGCACAATTGACAACAGCTCCACATATACTCAAATGCGCCAGATTGCAGCTGTTTACAGAGAGGTTAAGGACGATAAATATAAGGAAAGCATAGAAAAGGGCCTTGATTTTATATTTAAGCTTCAATATGAATCCGGCGGTCTTGCCCAGGTTTATCCACGAAGGGGAAATTATTCCGACTATGTTACGTTTAACGACAACGCTATGATAAACACACTCATTATGCTTGAGGATATGGAGGAGGGAGCCTATCCTTTTGATTCAGACATAATTTCAGCTGAGTACAGGGCAAAAATAGAAGAATGCCTTGACAAGGCCACAGACTACATTCTCAAGGCTCAGATTGTGTCTCAGGGTGTTCCTACGGCGTGGTGTGCCCAGCATGACCCTGTTACATATGAGCCCAGAGGGGGAAGGGCCTATGAGCTTCCTTCCATAAGCGGTCAGGAATCAATAAACATTATTAAATTTCTTATGAACCGTAAGGAACAGACGGAGGAAATTAAATATGCCGTTGACTGCGCAGTAGAGTGGTATAAAAAATCAGAGGTAAAAGGCTATAAATATGTCAAAAAGGACCCGGAGAATGTTTATTTTGTTGAAGACCCGGACTCAAGCATGTGGTACAGATTTTACGAAATAAACACAAACAGGCCTATTTTCTCCGACAGAGACGGTATTGTTAAATATAATCTTCTGGAAGTAGGGGAGGAAAGGCGAAACGGCTATACATGGGCCGGCTCATGGGGAAAGAATATAATAGAAATTTACGACAGCTTAGGCTACTACCCCAACAGAATAGAAGCCGTTGTCACAGGCACGGGCTCAAAAACAGCAGAGGGCAAAACACTTTCTTCAGGCGCTCAGACCTCCGCCGGGGCTGAGCTTAAGTTTGAAGGAGGCTCGGAAATTTTAAGGGGAGACGTCGACAACAACGGTGTCCGCTCGTGGAATGACGGTGCGGCTCTTTTGGACTATGTTGTAAACGACGAAAAAATAAACCCCCGTTGGATAACCTCCGGCGAAGTCTCCGACGCAGACGGCGACGGTGAAATTACCGCTGCCGACACGGCAATGATATTGGCGAAAATATTAGACGGAAGCTATGAATATTAAGCAATAATTTTTATAAAGATATCTTATGTCAAGGGCGGCTTAGGTGCCGCTCTTATATTGCCGGTTTATAGGGCGATTCGAAAATTTTTACAAATTTTAATATGTGCAGATTGTAATTTTTTAATTTTGATGTATAA